>JAZUQD010000041.1:0-2395 GCA_045605505.1 Pradoshia sp. | reverse complement strand
TTACGGTCGTCCTGATGCACCAACATACGGCACGTATGGAAATGGTAAAAACAAAGTGTATACGGGTATGGGGGATAGTGAATAAAGGTTGAAAAACAGTACTATCAATCATTCCCTCTATCAAATTGAGAATGATATGTCGAGGATTGGCTAGTTATCACTTTTATTGTACTTTCAAATATCTACATTTATTTTAAATATAAATTCTTTTAAAGAATCCAAGTTCTCTATCGTTTATCAGCTACGGATACCAACGATTTTTTAATACTTTTGCTGGGAATGTACAACATGTTTCCCGAAAAAATGCTGCTTATAATAGAAGATGAGTGCAAAGTCAATGAGGCTTTGCATTTATTTCGTTCAAGACTGGAAATGGTAGCTTGGTAGGCTTTATATGAATGGCCAAATAGAATGGTGAAATGAAGAAATGGGTCAATTATTGTCAGAATTTTTAGAATAACAGTTGTTGTTATAGACCGACAGATTAGTATAATTGTAGTTAGATACTAAAATCTAGAAGGTGTGTCAAAAGATGTTACATACAATTAGTGGGAAAATAATGAATAAAAATATTGAAAGAATTCTTCTGCCTTACGGTGTTCAAGTTGTCCATTTCATACCGGGGAGACTGAGAGTTAAGCTCCATAATTGGAAAAGCAGGGAAGTGCTCTTGACTTGCTTGATTGAAGAGCTGCGAATGGACAAGTCTGTTGCGTCTGTCCATTTTACGAGAGAATCTGGGACTGCTCTCATTCTTTATGACCATTCTTCGGTCAATGGGGAGACCCTGAAGCGATGGATAGGGCTTTTTCAGAAATATGCGTAGAGAGGGAGACATACATGTATAACACGCTTATGGGAATCGGCTTATCATTGATAGGTCCAAAAGTTTTTTCAAAAATTCAAGATCAGAAAGTCCATGTTGTTCATGCTCTACCAGGCAGAGTCAGGCTACAATGCAACCGCTGGAAAAATGAAAAGACTGCACAAAATCTAGAATCCGTATTCAGGCGTATTTCCCTTGTTTCGAAGGCGGAGGCTTCTCCTATTACAGGCAGTTTACTACTGCAATTTCATATCCAAACGCTCACCCAGGAACAATTTGATCAAATCGTTCAACAAGCTGTTCAGACCTCTGTTGCCACATATCCAGAAATTGAAAGTGATTTAATGGTCATTTTAAAGAATGTGATTAATACAATTGATATTACGATGCGAAAGCAGAGTGGTGGAAAAGTCGATGTAGATGCCCTACTATCTGTTGTCCTTATTATTAATGGAATCTTAAGATTGCCAGCCAATCCCGCTTTCTCGAGTAGTCTGCTTTATTGGGCCTATACAATTATCACGAAAAAAGGAAGTGGAACAAGCGCTATATGATTAGAAATCATGCCATCCTGCACTCGACCCCTGGAAGGACCAGACTTTTTCTTAATATTGGAGAATTAAACCCTGCCGAAGTTGAAGCAAGGTTAAGAATGATTCCTGGAGTTCTTTCCGCCATATACTCCTCAATCACAAAAACTGCTGTTTTGTACCACCAGGAATATCAGTTACACAGCAATTATACTAAGTACATAGCTTCTCTATTTCAGGATGCAAAGCATAGTGCTAATTTGCAAGAAACGGGGAGTCCTCTTACCAAGCAATTAATAGATCTAGGAATTGTCCTTGGAGCATGGCTGGCAGAAAAAACAATGACTTTATCTATTTTTCCGTTTACGATCCACCCTCTTATAACGCCCGTGACACTTGCAACGATGTATGCATCACGGAATATTATCAAAAATGGGCTCAGATCATTTTGGAAGCCAAATCCTGACACTTTGACGACAGCTGCACTTTTAGCATCCATTTTAAAAGGAACACCGCAATCAGCATTAGTTATTTACGCTATGTCTACGGCAAGCGAAATGCTCACTGCCTATACGATGAACCGTACAAGAGGATATGTAAGGGATATTATGCAGGTAGATACCCCATATGCCTGGTTGATAAAAGATGGAGGTAACGAAGAAAGGGTACCAATTGAAGAGGTTCGCATCGGTAATGAAATTATGGTTTTTCAAGGAGAGAAAATTCCTTTTGATGGTCGTGTACCCTCCTTCTATGCGGAGGTTGATCAATCTTCAATTACAGGAGAGTACAGCCCTGTATATGCTTGTGAGGGTACATCAGTATATGCTGGTAGCATTGTAACCGAAGGAAAGCTCATGATTAAAGTTGAAAAAACAGGTGAAGACATGGCCATCAATAGGATGATTAAGCTAATAGAAGATGCTCAAAATAAACAGGCGCCAATTCAGACCATGACAGAAAAATTTACAAATCGAATGGTTCCAGTTTCCTTTATCCTTGCGGGTGCTATTTATTTGGTTACAAAGGATTGGAATCG
>JAZUQD010000040.1:0-4962 GCA_045605505.1 Pradoshia sp. | reverse complement strand
ATCTAGAGGTGGTCATGTGTTAAAATATCCAAATGGGGATGTGATTAAAACTAGGGAATATATTTATACTAACAAAGATGGTATAAAAGTTTTAATTCAGGAACATAGTGCACCACATGTCGGGTCAGAGGGACCACATTTTAATGTAAGAGAAATAGATAATACACGTAGGGGGCTTTTCCTGGTACAAAAGAACATTATCCATATAAAGAACGTAAAAGAACAAATCCTAAGCATGGATTGTTCAAGTAAAAGAGAGGAGATAATATGTGGTCAGATTATTTAAGTGAAAATAGATTTTTGGTAAGTTTGTATGATGAAATGCCAACTTTAAAAAATGTGCAAATTACACAGTTTCGAAATTCGTGTTCGGGTAATAGAGTAGAATTAGTGTTTGATATGCCAATATATGCACAAAATCCACCTAAAAAGTGGGAAGAATATAAATGTAATGCAGTTATTGTTGAAATTGATTTTGCAGCTTTAAAAACACTTGATTTTAAGCTTAATTGCACAAATTATATTGGAGATATAGATATTTTCTTGGATGAAAATGAATTGGTCAATTTGCGGATAAAGGGAGACATCGATGTAAGTCTTTCAGCAGAATATGCATTTATACAAAAAGTAGAGGGATACTGTTTAAGCGAGACAGAGCAATAGTTGTTGTTATGGATACGGGAGAAATAAGGACGGCATATCCATATAATAGTAACTATCCAATTAAGTAGAAAGGTAAAAGGATATATGGAGCATACTTATAGCAAAATAGTGAAAAGTTTTTGTGAGGAATTACATTTGCCTAAACCGCATGCATTTTGCCAAGATTGGGAAATCGAAGTGGCAGATTTGCTGTAAAACCGCACTTTATACCAGGCGATTTCCGCAGATTAATTCAGACGAAACTGTCCGATATAAAGTGCGGTATAGATGCCAACAGCAGACTCTATCAGGAGAAACCGCAAATACTCGTAGCCTTAATTCAGTCCAATATAAGAAGAATTGGATTGAATTAAGGTCACGAATCAAAACGTGACCTTAAGAGTTGAAAGTTATGTAGTTTCATCAAGATTTCCCAATGTTTTGATTGCAGAGACAAGACTTTCGACATCAACAGGGTTACCCAGATGTTTGGATATTTGTTCGGCATTCCAAAAGGTATCGGACAGAACGGACAGTTCACAACCAAAATTCATATTGGGGACACAAAGATAGTTGCCGTATTCATAGGAACCTATAATGACATGAAAACGTGTTCCTCTGGCAGTGATGACTGCTTCTTTGTGAAAGGGACTATGGGAACGGATGCAAATCTCACCGGACCAAATTTTTGGGCCACAGGAGTGATTGACGTTGCATTGATAGACCATGAAAACACCTCCTATGCAAATGGATTCTGGTTGGAAACGGCAGCGAGGACAACTTCTTCATCAATGACTTTTTTCTGAAGTTGGGCACCGATATTTAAGGCATCGGTCATGAGGTTATCAATGATGCGGGGATTTCCCTGTACATAACCATGAATAGCAGACAGAGCGGAATCATTGATAATAGAAGGGGCCGCACCGGCACATTTCAGTTTGTGTTTGATGTATTCAGGAATTTCGGAATCGGAAAGTCCTTCGTAATTATAACGGATAGTGATCCGTTGATTCAGTGCTTCATGAACCGGTTTTCGGAGAGTATCCTGCAGATAAGATTCGCCGCACAAAATAAGTGTAAAACAGTTCAGTGAATCGTAGCCGTAGTTCATAAGCATTTTGATATCATTAAGAATGCCGGTGTTTAGGTATTGTGCTTCATCAACAGCAAGAAGGAGAGGCTGACGTTTTTCTTTGTAGAGATAGTAGATCTGGTCCTGAATAGCTCGGAACATGCCGGTTTTACCACCTTTATCGTCGACCCCGAGAACCCGACAAAACTGTTTGTAGAATTCGGAAACGCTGACAGTGGAAAGGCAGATATATTCCATGTGATACATGTTTGGATTCAGACTTTTGGCAAAGCAGCGGAGTGCATAAGATTTTCCCATGCCCGGCCTGGCTGTAAAAACGCCAATACCACGCGTTTCTTTCAGGAAATTTAATCGAGCAGTCATTTGTTCGAAGTCATTAGAACGGAAACAGTCACTTTCAGAAAACTGCTGTTTATCAAAGGGGTTTGAATGAAGTCCATAAAAAGAATTAAACATTAATTATTGCCTCCTATCTTAGTGTAGTCAAGAATTGCCGGGTTATTACGTTTTGTGTGGCAGTTGTCAACCTTGTTCGTTTTATGAATTGGGGATTTTGTGTTCTCATAGAGAATATAGGCATTTTCCATATCATCCGGAAGGAAACGGATTTCAACTTTCATCCGGATAAACTGCATGGGTACGTCATAGCATACATTATAAATGGAAACCGTGGAATCATTTCTGACTTTTCGAAAGATACGGTTGTAAAAACATTCATCAAGCCATTCGCGTGAAAGCGGGCGACGGACATTTTGGCAGGTGTTCTGAAAACGTGTCATGGGCGTGGTATCAATCCCGGAATGATAAGAGGTGTTGTAGTTTCTTACATAATCTTTGAGCATCTCATTGAACTGATCAAGTGATGCAATTCCGGTAGTATCAATGGTATGAATCCAGGTTGATTTCATAGTCCGCCATTGACGTTCAGATTTCCCTTTGCTGGCGCCATCTCTTACACGGGTATGAATTAGCGTGATTCCGAGAGAAACACAAATCATGGAAAGCTGTTCATTGGCGTAAGGCCCTCCATTATCGACAAGAAGCTTGGAAGGAATGCAACCGTAAGTAGCAATCGCCTCCTTGAGCACTTTTTGAAAGTTACAGGCGTTGTCATTGTAAAACATTCCGGCCCCGACAAGCATTCTGGAATGATCATCAATAATGGCCATGCAGTAAACCTGGCGGGAGATGCCATTTTCGGTAATGTGAGCAATATAACAGGTATCCGCCTGCCACATTTTTCCAAAAGCATCTTCTTCAAAGGCTTTCCGGTCACGAAGATTTGGATTATGTGCAGATTTTAAATCATTTTTCTTGATAAACCGTTGCACGGAATCCACACTTACGGAAGCAGGGATAAAACTGTTCCTGACGAGATGTTGATAAATCTGAGTGGCGTTCATTTTGGGAAAAAGTTCCTTGATGCGGTAAATCTCAGCAATGGAATCTTCATCAAGAGCTCTGGAATTACCTTTGTCAGAGCGGGTGCGGGGCATAAGCTGGTCGAGACCGCCAATCTTATACCGGGTGGCCCAGTCTTCAATGGTTTTGTAACTAAACTTTTTGACGGAACCATTTGGAAGTGTAAAAGTGTTTTCTGCAATTCGTTTGAAATAAGCCGTAGCCGAGGCATCGGGAAAAAGCCCCTGGATGACAGGAGCAATAAGTCCAAACCGAAACTCCGCCATAGCAGCGGCATTTTTCAAATCCTCTTCATTTTTTGTCATGAAAATCTCCTCCTTTTTGTTGCTACCATAATAATAAAAGGAAGAAGAACACAGGTCACTGGTACAGTTATGTGGTTCTCGAAATATGATAATCCGGTGAAAAGATATGTTGACAGTAAACTGCGGTTTTGGGGTTGGCATGAGCCTGGAGAAAGGAAAAACTGAAGGTAGAAACAAAGGAGGACGCAAAGGTTGAGTACTGCTCCATTTTTCCCAGCCGATACAGAAAGGTTTTGGGCGCAACCTCCAAATCTTCCAAAAACCCAAGCCATTGTGCTTTGTGTGTACGAAAGAGAGCGATCCATTTGTATAGCTGCTTCAGCGTGATGGAAAACTTCTCACAAAGTTTTTCGACCGTGTACAGACGCAGAAAATATGTGCCTAAGACCCGGAGGATAAAGAAAAGACTGTAGGAGCAGTATGGAATTATGAAATCAGGAAGGATTGCATGGGTGGAACCACAGCTATCGCATTGGACGCGAGTAATGGTAATCTCATGACGAACAACCTTGCCATCAATGAAATCGATGAGATTACGCTTGTAATAGCTGTGAATCTTAAGATTTTCGGCAGATTCACAGACAGGGCAGGTTTCAAGTTCTGGCCTGAAAAGGGGCATGAATTGCTGAAAGAATGATTTTGATGAAATTTTTATTTGAAACAGCTTGCAAAATAGTGAGTTTTTTCTTATCATAATAATGTAGGTGGCTGCTTTTGTGCAGATAGCCATATAGAATAGGACTTGATCCTGGTTAGGCACTGCCTGCAGCACTGTGTGAGAGAAAGAACAAACTTTGGTCGGTGAGGTTCTTTCTCTTTTTTTCTGGTTACGTAAAGAATATCGGAAATTAGTTGGTTATACATAAGAAAAAAATGTGCGGTGTAAGACTGCATAATAAAATAGATGTAATCTGGCTTGTTTCGGATTTAATTTGCGGTTTAGTTGCGGTAGATGGGAAATATAATTTGACGTGTGACACTAACACGTTATCATAAAGTTCATAATTCATATGGACGAGCATCAATCAAGTTGGATGGGAGGGAACTTGTTGTCTTCTCATGGATTGATATGTACAAACAAGATAGCGATATGAATGAGCGATGGGAAGAGACAGGAGTTTGGGATGACACACTGGATTTGAGGAACAAATGGCAAGAGGAAGGAACTCTTTCTGATTGGGATTTCCTACAAGCCGCGACGGATTTTCTGCAAATGCCAATTGCTGATGCACTTATAAGTGATAACTGCCTTATACGCATTTTTGCTATTTTAGATAGAAGAGTAGGACGGCGAACAATTAAACAAATGCAGGATAGCGAGATATATAAAACATACCCTGAATGGGTACAGCAGTTTTATAAGCTTCGTTTTGAGTGCTGAAACTTTCAGTCTTGTAGAGAGATTGAAAGCAACAGAAGATTTGAATTTGGTGGTGAGATAATAATGACATTTGGTGAACGTTTATATGAATTACGTAAGAATAAAAATATTTCACAAGA
>JAZUQD010000039.1:0-19235 GCA_045605505.1 Pradoshia sp. | reverse complement strand
ACTTTTATTTATAATATTTGGGCTGCTTTTTTGTGTAGTATTTTTCCGCTTTTTGTACATCCAGTATACAGGTGTTGCAGGGGGGCAGGAGCTCGCAGCAAAAGCGCAGGATAAATATGAAGTTACCCGCACATTATCAGCACAAAGAGGTACAATCGTTGACAAAAACGGAGAGGTCCTTGCAAGGGATACATCCACCTATAAACTGATTGCTCTTCTTGATTCTTCTATAACAGAAAATCCGAAAAAGCCCAAGCATGTGGTAGATAAAGAAGAAACAGCAAGGGTTTTAGCAGAGCATATTGACATGGAAGAAAGTGAAATATTAAAAAGAATTCAGAAAAAAGGGTTGTATCAGACTGAATTTGGTTCAGCTGGACGCGATTTAACTCACCAGCAGAAAAATGATATTGAAGAATTAAATTTACCGGGAATAACCTTTGTCAAAGATACAAAAAGATTTTATCCTAATGGCATCTTTTCATCTCATGTAATAGGCTTTGTTGAAAATGATGAAGAAACTGGGAAAACAACTGGAGCTTTAGGACTCGAAAAAGAATTGGATCAGTACTTGCAGGAAAAGGATGGTTCAATCAAGTTCGAGGGTGATCTTTGGAGAAATATTCTTCCGAATAAAGAGACGGTAGTGAACGAACCTTCGGATGGAGCATCTGTTCAGTTAACGCTGGATAAGAAGATTCAAATCTTTTTAGAGGATGCGATGTCAGAGGTCAATAAGAAATACAGTCCAACCAAAATGATTGGGATTGTAGCGGATCCAAAAACAGGGAAAATATTGGCTATGTCGCAGCGGCCTACATTTGATTTAAACACACGTAATGGTTTAGCAGATACTTGGCAAAATCTGGCTGTTGAAGAGTCTTTTGAGCCAGGGTCTACAATGAAGATTTTTACGTTGGCTTCTGCAGTAGAAGAAGGGGTATTTAACCCTAATGAAAAATTTAAATCCGGCAGCTATAAGATTGAAGGTTCAAAACCGATAAGAGACCATAATGGCGGAGCAGGCTGGGGAGAGATTACCTATCTGGAAGGGGTGCAACGCTCTTCCAATGTTGCTTTTGCTAAATTGGCTGAAGATAAGATTGGTACAGATAAACTTTTAACCTACTTTGAGAGCTTTGGATTTGGTAAAAAGACTGGAATCGATCTGCCGAGTGAAACAACCGGAAAATTTGTCTATAAATATAAATCCGAAAAAATCACAACTGCTTTCGGACAGGGATCAACTGTAACACCGATACAAATGATTCAGGCGGCGACCGCCATTGCAAATGATGGTAAAATGATGAAACCTTATGTGGTAGATGCGATTAAGGATGCTAATACCAATAAAGTAATAAAAGAAACGAAACCTACTGTTGTCGGAACTCCTATTTCGAAAGAAACAGCTACTGAGGTTCGTGATATATTAGAAACGGTCGTAACCTCGAAAAACGGAACAGGAAAGCCGTATAAATTAGACGGATATGATGTTATCGGGAAAACTGGTACAGCGCAAATTCGCAGTCAAAGCGGAGCCGGCTATGCTACAGGCCATCAAAATTATCTATTTTCTTTCTTAGGTATGGCACCAAAAGATAATCCTGAGGTTGTCGTTTATGTTGCTATACAACAACCTCAGATTAAAGAAAGTGAATCGGGCTCTGCACCGGTTTCTCAAGTTTTTAACTCAGTAATGGAAAATACATTAAAGTATTTAAATATTAAGTCGGATGATACGAAGAAAAAATCTACAAGTGAAGTACCTGATCTAAATGATACGAATGTGGAGACAGCTAAAGCTCAGGTTGATGAGCTTGGTTTGGCACCTATCGTAATAGGTAATGGGACCAGAGTAACTAAACAATCGCCGAGTGCCGGAACCAAAATGATACAAGGGGAGAAGGTTCTTCTTCTGACAGATGGTGATTTAACGCTGCCTGATTTTACGGGCTGGTCAATCAGGGATGTTATGAAGGCAGCTTCTTTAATGGATGTCGAGTTGAACACTTCAGGATCCGGCTATGCTATGACTCAAAAACCAAAAGCAGGCACGAAATTGAAGAAAGATGCGTTCCTGGTTGTCCAATTTGAGGATCCAGAAACGATTTATGAAAAATCAAAAGAGAAATCATCCAAAACAAAAGAAAAGGATGAAGTATCCGATTAGAACGACCATTCAAGGGCCTGACAGCCATTCTCAGCTGTCAGGCCTATTTTCTTTTCCTAATTATTTTGCATAGACATAAAGTGAAGTGTACAAGCATACAGTGAAAAAGGAGTCATGCATTGGAGGAGAGAAGGATGAGAGCATCAAATATTACTGTTCGTAAACGATTAATTGCGACACTGGTGATAGGATTGCTAGTATTTTTAGTTATTATTATCAGACTTGGATATGTTCAGTTTTATTTAGGCGATTTTTTGACTGGCTTAGCTAAAGATTCATGGAGCAGAAATGTACCATTTGAACCTAAACGAGGAGAAATTAAGGACAGAAATGGGGTGGTGTATGCGACAAATAAATCTGCTCCTACTGTCTATGTAGTCCCTCGTCAAATAGGAAATGCAGCGGAAACAGCTAAAGAGATTGCCTCAGTTCTAAATATGAGAACAGATAAAGCATTTAAACTAATAACATCAAATACGTCCATAGTCAAAATACCTGAAGGTCGAAAGATCAGTCATAATAAAGCAAAGCAAATAAGAGACTTAAACTTAAAGGGAGTTTATATTGCGGAGGATTCAATCCGTTATTATCCAAAAGGGTCAACACTGGCTCATGTCCTGGGATTTGCGGGTATTGATAATCAGGGATTAATGGGCCTTGAGCTGGCTTATGATGATGAGCTGAAGGGCCAAAAAGGATATGTGAAGTTTTATGCGGATGCCAAAGGTAAACGGATGGAAAATATGGCTGATGACTATAAGGCTCCGGAAAATGGATATGATTTAAAATTAACGGTGGATAACCGAATACAAACCATCATTGATCGAGAACTTGAAATCGCTCAGGAAACATATAATCCGGATGGTATCGTGGCCATTGCTGTGAATCCCAATACAGGTGAAATACTGGGGATGTCAAGTAGACCCACATTTAATCCGACAAACTTCAGAAATGTGGCGCCAGAGATTTATAATCGGAATCTGCCTGTTTGGAGTACCTACGAACCGGGATCTACATTTAAGATTATTACGCTGGCGGCAGCACTTGAAGAAGGAAAAGTAGATTTGAAAAATGATCATTTTTATGACCCGGGGTATACGAAAGTAGGCGGTGCTAGTTTAAGATGCTGGAAGCGCGGTGGTCATGGATCTGAAACCTTCCTCGAGGTTGTTCAAAATTCCTGTAACCCGGGATTTGTGGAGCTTGGTCAAAGACTGGGAAAAGAAAAACTATTTGATTATATTCATGATTTTGGATTCGGAGAGAAAACAGGTATTGATTTGCAGGGAGAGGGAAAAGGGATATTATTTAATATTGATCGAGTGGGGCCGGTTGAACAGGCAACAACTGCTTTTGGACAGGGTGTCTCGGTTACGCCAATCCAACAAGTTATGGCGGTGTCAGCTGCGGTAAACGGTGGTACACTTTATACTCCATACATTGCCAAGGAAATTGTCAATCCCTCTACCGGAGAGACCATCATTAAAAAAACGCCAAAGGCGAAAAGAAATGTCATATCCAAAGAAACATCAAAGGAAATACGTGAAGCCCTGGAAACAGTAGTGGCACAAGGATCAGGTAAAGGTGCTTTTGTCGATGGTTATCGAGTCGGAGGAAAAACTGGTACAGCCCAAAAAGCTCAAAATGGGAGATATTTAGAAAACAATTTTATCGTCTCGTTTATTGGCTTTGCGCCAGCAGATGATCCGCAATTAGTGATTTATTTAGCAATTGATAATCCAAAAGGGACAGTTCAATTTGGGGGAGTTGTAGCTGCTCCAATTGTAGGAAGAATGATGAAGGATAGTTTACCGGCCCTTGGTGTTGAACCGCGTAAAAATCAAGTAGAGAAAGAAAAAAACTATTTAGATCCAAGGATGGAAAAGGTTCCTGACTTGATTGGGATGACATTAAAGGATTTGGGTGAGCAATATTCTACGTTTAAAGTAGAAAAGTCGGGAAGCGGGAACCGAATTGTGCAGCAATCACCGGCTGCGGGTGTTAAGTTAACAGAAGGGTCTACGATACGAATTTATCTGGAGGAAGATGCTGCAGATGAATAACAGTGTCTGCATAGTACACACATGGCGGCTGATATTGTTTCCTTCAGCTGCCTCTTCGTTCATTAAAAAAAGATGAAAGCGGTTTTCTTTTAACCTGACGGAAGATTATATACTTTATTATTTCTAAACGCCTTGAATTACGATACAATAATGAAGATTGCTTTAAAAAGAAAGGAACAGTTTTATGAAACTCGATGAATTAATCTCAAGAATACCGTTTAAACAGAAACAGGGAGAGGGAAACCCTCTTATTTCATCCGTTGAGAATGACCACCGTAGAGTAAAAGAAGGCAGTTTGTTTATCTGTATTAAGGGATATACTGTCGATGGTCATAATCTTGCAGAAGAGGCGGTTAGAAATGGAGCGGTCGCTATTCTTTCAGAAAAGCCGCTATCTCTAAATGTACCCGTTGTAATTGTGAAAAGCACCCAAAAAGTCATGGCTTTATTGGCCGATTTCTTTTATGGGCATCCTACTCAAAAGCTTAATCTGATTGGTATTACCGGTACTAATGGAAAAACAACAATTAGTCATCTGGTTGAAAAAATATTTCAGGATGCAGACTATACAACTGGTTTAATTGGAACCATGTATACGAAGATTGGATCTGAGAAATACGAAACCAAAAATACAACACCTGATAGTCTGACATTACAAAAAACATTTGCAGATATGGTTAATAATCATGTACATACTGCAGTTATGGAAGTGTCTTCACATGCACTCGATATGGGGCGTGTATTTGGTTGTGATTACGATATTGCTGTTTTTTCAAATTTAACCCAGGATCATCTTGATTACCATGGAACGATGGAAAATTATCGCTACGCGAAGAGTTTATTATTTTCTCGTTTAGGAAACACCTATCTCGATAATCAACCCAAATATGCTATCTTAAATGCAGATGATTCAGCATCCATTATGTTTGAAAAAGTAACTTCTGCCAGTGTAGTGACATATGGCATTATTCAAAAAGCAGATGTAAGAGCTACTGATATTGTCATTTCGGCAGAAGGAACAAGATTCACTTTGACAACGCCAGATCACAGTTGCCCAGTTACAATCCCGATGATTGGCAAATTCAATGTATATAACTGTTTGGCTGCAGTTGCTGTTGGATTGGTTTCAGGGCTATCAATTCAACAAATCCTTTCATCATTGCAGGATATTAAGGGAGTTACAGGCCGTTTTGAGCCGGTATATGGCGGACAGGAATTTACTGTTTTAGTCGACTATGCCCATACTCCGGATAGCTTGGAAAACGTTCTGAAGACGATTAATGAATTTGCTGCTAAAAAAGTGTATACCATAGTGGGATGCGGCGGCGATCGAGATCGTAGCAAACGTCCTATTATGGCAAGGGTGGCATGTGAATATAGTTCAAATCCAATTTTCACATCTGATAATCCGAGAAGTGAGGATGCCTTATCCATTCTTGCTGATATGGAAAATGGAGTGGCCGGTTATAATTACAAGGTAATTGCTGACCGTAAGGAAGCAATCTTTGATGCGATCCTCAGGGCAGAACCTGGTGATGTTGTCTTGATTGCCGGCAAAGGCCACGAGAATTACCAAATTATTGGTAAGGAAGTCCTTCACTTTGATGATAAGGAAGTAGCACTTGAAGCACTTGAACAAAAATTACATTTGAACCGAAAAGAAGAAAGGGAGTAGAACCATGCTGGAGCAAGTTTTATTTTTTACTATACTCGTATCATTCTTAATAACGGTTCTTCTTTCTCCTATTTTTATTCCGTTCCTGAGACGCTTAAAATTTGGCCAAAGTATTAGAGAAGAAGGACCAAAATCACATCAGAAAAAAACAGGCACCCCTACTATGGGTGGCGTTGTATTCTTATTATCGATCCTTGTTACAACTCTTGTGATGACAGGAAAATTTGGTGAACCAAGCACTGAAACTTATTTATTGTTATTTGTAACCATTGGGTTTGGGTTACTTGGCTTTCTAGATGACTTTATAAAAATCGCCATGAAGAGAAATCTTGGTTTAACATCCAGGCAAAAACTAATTGGTCAGATTGTGATCTCTTGTATCTTTTATTTCATTATGAGGCAAAGTAATATGTCTACTGAAATTAGTATCCCATTGACTGATTACAGTATCGATTTTGGCTGGTTTTACATTTTTATTATTATATTCTGGTTAGTTGGTTTTTCAAATGCTGTTAATTTAACGGATGGTCTTGATGGTTTAGTATCAGGGGCTTCTGCCATAGCATTTGGAGCATTTGCTGTATTAGCCTGGAATTTAAAAGAATACGATATTGCTTTATTCTGTGTTGCGGTCGTCGGAGCTGTACTGGGATTCCTTGTTTTTAATGCACACCCTGCAAAAGTATTTATGGGGGACACAGGATCACTTGCCTTAGGCGGAGCAATAGCCACAGTAGCTATCTTACTGAAATTAGAATTACTTCTCGTTATTATTGGCGGTATCTTTGTGATTGAGACTTTATCCGTTATTATTCAGGTAGCTTCTTTTAAAACAACAGGCAAACGTATATTTAAGATGAGTCCACTGCACCATCATTATGAATTGAGCGGTTGGTCAGAATGGCGCGTAGTTGTAACGTTTTGGACGGTTGGATTACTTTTCGCTATCTTGGGAATCTACTTAGAGGTGTGGTTATAATATGAAGCAAATCAACGATTATTTAAGAAAAAAAGTACTTGTCCTTGGATTGGCGAAGAGCGGTGTGAGTGCGGCTTCTCTTTTGCATAAACTAGGTGCATTTGTGACGGTAAATGACTTTAAGCCTTTGAATGAAAATCCAGAGGCTCAAGGGTTACTTGAAGAAGGCATTAAAGTAGTTTGCGGCAGCCATCCAATTGAATTGTTGGATGAAGGGTTCGAATTAATTGTAAAAAACCCTGGAATCCCTTATACAAATCCGATGATACAGGAAGCTCTAAAAAAGAATATAGAAATTATTACTGAGGTTGAGCTTGCCTATCGCATTTCTGAAGCTCCATTTATCGGGATCACCGGAACGAATGGTAAAACAACGACGACGACTTTGATCTATGAAATGCTTGAGCGTGGTGGAAAAAAGCCTCTAATAGCTGGAAACATTGGAACCGTGGCGAGTGGGGTTGCCCAGGAAGCTAAGGAAGATAATGTGATTGTGATTGAATTATCATCGTTTCAACTAATGGGTATTCAAACATTCAGACCGCATATTGCAGTCTACTTAAATCTTTATGATGCCCATCTGGATTACCATGGCACGAAAGACGAATACTCTTTTGCCAAAGCGCAGATAACGAGTAATCAAAACAATACGGACTTTTTTATTTATAATGCTAGCCAGGTGGATACAAGAAAAGCGGCTGAGCATTCAAATGCTGTTTCCATTCCATTCAATACAGAAGTCGCTGATGAAACTGGAGCTTATACGAAAGACGGATATATTTGGTTCAGGGATGAAAAAATAATTGCCCTTGATGAGGTTGTATTACCTGGTAAGCATAACCTCGAAAATGTTTTGTCCGCTGTTGCCGCAGTTAAATTGTATGGAGTATCAAATGAAGCGATTCAATATGTCTTAAAAACATTCAGAGGCGTTAAACATCGTATGCAATATGTTGCAGAAATAGATGGGCGGAAATTTTATAACGATTCAAAAGCGACGAATATTTTAGCTGCATCTGCTGCTATATCTTCGTTTAAAACTCCTTTAATTCTTTTAGCAGGGGGCTTGGACCGTGGTAATGATTTTGATGAATTAATTCCGCTCCTTACTCATGTTAAGGCGATGATCGTGTTTGGAGAAACAGCTGAAAAATTAACGGAAACTGCACACAAAGCAGGGATAGCTATAATCAAACATGTCGATAATGTAGCTATAGCCGCCAATGAGGCATATAAGCTGTCTGAAATTGGTGATACTATTTTACTTTCACCGGCATGTGCTAGTTGGGACCAATATAAAACTTTTGAAGTCCGTGGAGACATGTTTATGGATGCCGTGCATAAGTTAAAATAGGGGCTTGTTCAAGAGAACGGTATTTCTTGGGAAATGGACTGCTTTTAGAGCAATAGAGACGATTTTTAGAAGTCGTCTCTTTTTGTTAGCATTCTCTTACCAAGATATACTTCCCTAATTTAAAACAAAGAGGTGCATGGAAGTGCCTGCAAAAAAATCTACTCCTGACTTTATTTTAATCATTGCTATGCTTTCTTTACTTTCAATAGGGCTGGTTATGGTATACAGTGCCAGTGCAATATGGGCTACTTATAAATTTGATGACACCTTCTTCTTTGCGAAAAGACAGTTATTATTTGCAGGTGTAGGGATTGTAGCCATGTTTGTTATTATGAATATCGATTATTGGAATTGGAGAAGGTGGGCAAAGCCTTTAATCATTATTTGTTTTGTGTTGCTGGTTGTCGTGTTGATTCCTGGAATAGGGACACTTAGGAACGGTTCCAGGAGCTGGATTGGTGTAGGCGCATTTTCCATACAGCCGTCTGAATTTATGAAACTAGCGATGATTGTCTTTCTTGCCAAATTTTTATCCGAAAGGCAAAAGTACATAACAACACTTAAAAAGGGTTTAGTACCCTCCTTAGGACTGGTTTTCTTAGCGTTTGGGTTAATTATGATGCAGCCGGATCTTGGAACGGGCACAGTAATGGTAGGCACTTGTATAGCGATGATTTTTATCGCGGGTGCGCGGATCAGTCATTTCGTCGGCCTTGGTATGCTTGGGGTTGCAGGTTTCGTTGTACTAATTATATCCGCTCCTTACCGTATGAAGAGAATCACATCTTTTCTCGACCCATGGCAGGATCCCCTTGGGAGTGGTTTTCAAATTATCCAATCTCTTTATGCCATTGGGCCTGGTGGGTTGTTTGGACTGGGACTTGGCCAAAGCAGACAAAAGTTCTTTTATTTGCCTGAGCCGCAAACTGATTTTATATTTGCTATTCTTTCGGAGGAATTGGGTTTTATCGGGGGTTCTCTAGTTATATTGCTATTTTCTCTTCTGTTATGGAGAGGGATCAGAATTGCGCTTGGTGCACCTGATTTATTCGGAGCTTTTTTAGCAGTTGGGATTATTGTTATGATTGCGATACAGGTGATGATCAATATTGGAGTTGTAACAGGTCTAATGCCTGTTACAGGCATCACGTTACCATTTTTAAGCTATGGAGGGTCCTCATTAACTTTGATGTTAATGGCAGTGGGTGTATTACTCAATATAAGCAGATATTCTAATTATTAGAATGACAGGAAGCTGATTCATTAAGCTTCTTTTTTTTACAGGTCATTATTATTTAAGTATAATTGTGTTTTCAGCAATATATATAACGAAGAACCTATGTAAACCTGGTTTAGAGTGTAGTAGAATATGGGTAAACCCTATAGTTAGTAACAATGTAAGTGAAAGGTGAATCGATCATGAAAATAGTACTGAGTGGTGGTGGTACAGGTGGACATATCTATCCTGCACTTGCCATGGCAAGAGAAATTAAAAAATTAAATCCGGAGGCATCCTTTTTATATATAGGTACAGAAAAAGGATTAGAAAAAGACCTTGTCAGTCGTGAAGGGCTTGAATTTAAGGCAATTGAGATTACGGGATTTAAACGATCTTTAAGCTTTGAAAATGTAAAAACAATTTGGCGTTTCTTAAAAGGTGTTACGAATAGCAAGAAAATCATAAAAGAATTTAAACCAGATGTCGTAATTGGTACAGGTGGATATGTATGTGGCCCGGTTGTTTATGCAGCAGCCAAAATGAAGGTACCAACGATTATTCATGAGCAAAACAGTGTGCCGGGCTTAACAAATAAATTTCTAAGTCGATATGTTAATAAGGTAGCGATCAGTTTTGAAGAGGCTTCGCAGTACTTTCCAAAGGAAAAAGTTGTTCTAACCGGTAATCCGCGTGGTTCAGAAGTTGTATCACATATTGGCTCAAATGCAATTCAGCAACTAGGGGTAAAAAAAGGTATGCCTTCTGTCCTAATATTCGGTGGAAGCCGGGGAGCAAGAGCTATCAATGAAGCCGTTCTAAAAAATATTGAAGTATTGAAAGATAAACCATACCAAATTATTTATATAACAGGTGACGTCCATTACGAATCTGTAAAAGAGGAACTTGATTTAGTAGGGACACCGGATAATGTCATTGTAAAACCTTTTATACACAATATGCCGGAGATCCTGCCTTCAATTGATTTGGTTGTATCGAGAGCTGGAGCAACAACATTGGCAGAATTAACAGCATTGGGTATCGCCAGCATCCTTATTCCAAGTCCATATGTAACAAATAATCATCAGGAAAAGAATGCGCAGGCTTTAGTATCCAATGGAGCTGCGTTGATGATAAAAGAGAGTGAATTAAATGGTAGCTCTTTAATAAAAGCAATGGATGAAATTATGCTGAATCAAATCAAAATTGAATCTATGAAAAAGGCAGCAAAGGAAATGGGCATGCCTGATTCTGCAGAACGTTTATTGCAAATCATTAAGGACTTGCAATAAAGATAAAGTAACAGAGCGGGGACGGATACAATTAAGATTAGAATAGTGGAGCATGCCAGTCATTTTTAATAAAGATTGGCATGGCTTTCGTTTGACGACTTACACGTAATCCTTTTCTTCCTTTGTGATTACGATCTGTTTAGTCGGGTCTTAACTCTTAACTTATGATTCGTACGTACTCTGTATAGCCTTAGAAATATTCGTATATCTATCCGCTTTTAAAAGTGAAGGTTTTTTTATCTTGACTCTTTTTATTTGGATAGTTTGGAAGAAGGAAGCATCATTCTCTCTTTTAAAAAAAGCAGAAAAAAGCAGCAGATTATATGTTATAATTTTCTCATAATTGATATCTGTATCGATTGTCTTTTTTTAGATGAATAGGATTAAATATTTGAACATAGAGTCTTCAACTATTCGATATTCATTGCGATAAGGTCATATATTATGGGATAAAATTACTATACGTATGTAATCCACCTGAAGGCATACAGATTCTTAGTTGTTGTTTAAAAAGAGGTGTTTGGATTGGATAAGAATTTGGTATCTCTTGAAGACCGGATTCCGAAATTGAAACAAATGAGGAAAAAGAAGGCAAACAGGCGCTTAATTGGACTTTTGGCGATCTTCTTTTTACTTATATTCAGTATTATCTATCTACAATCTCCATTAAGCCGAATTCAATCAATCCGTGTGGAGGGCAATACGTATTTGACGGATCAAGAAATCATTAAACAAAGCGGTTTGGAAATTGATGATAATATTTGGGAGATTAAAACGGACAAGATTGAAGCAGCGATAAAGAAACATACCGAGATAAAGGATGTTACGTTGCAAAAGAAGTTTCCTAACCATATAAAAATAAAAATCAATGAGTACGAATACACGGCTTATGTACAAAAAGGAAAGGAATATTATCCGGTTTTATCTAATGGGAAAATACTAGATAAGAAATTGCAGCATATTCCTGATTCCGGTCCGTTACTCGTATCTTTTAAAGAAGGGAAACCTTTGGCTATTATTATTGAGCAGCTTGAAGAAATGCCTGAGGATGTCATGAATTCAATATCAGAGATTCATCATAATCCATCGAAGACAGATAAAACGAAAGTAACACTTTATATGAATGATGGATATGAAGTGACTGCAAGCGGAGAAACTTTAGCTGACAAACTGGTGCATTATGCTGCCATTGTGAGTCAATTGGAGGAAGGCAGCAAAGGAATCATTGATCTTGAAGTTGGTTCGTATTTTCGTTCTTACAAAACGGACTCAAAAAGCGAATAAAGTATTCTAAAAGATGTGAAATACCATGTGCAGTAAGTCATCTAGTAAGGTATTAAATTCACTTATTATGGCAGCCCAATAAATAATCTATTTTATTGGGATATCATATTATATTAGTAGCTTCATCTTTCAATAATAAACCGAATCAGATTGAATAGATGTAAGAAAATTCATTTTTTATATAATTTAAGCTATAAATTTGACTTTTCTAGGCGTTCATATTGGTGTAGACTTGTATTTATCAAGGTAATTTGAAATCACAAAATGTTTTTCTGAAATATTGCTAATTTATTTAAAAACAAACACTCATTTATTAACCCTGATGTTTTTTAAGATAAAATGACAGGATAATAAGGTGTTTTGGCGAATAGTTGTTTTGTAGGGTTTAAAAGTCAATCATAATTAGATAGCTATTAAAGGAGGTGCCAAAGGGTGCACAACAATGAAATATATGTTAGCCTTGACATCGGTACATCCACTGTGAAAGTGATAATAGGAGAAATGGAGAATGACTCCTTGAACATAATCGGTGTGGGTAATGCAGCATCTGAAGGCTTGAGGAAAGGTCAGATTGTTGATATAGATGAAACTGTTAAATCCATTCGTAAAGCTGTTGAACAAGCTGAGAGAATGGTAGGTATGGAGATTCGTAAAGTGATTGTGGGAATAAGTGCCAATCATATTATGCTTCAGCCATGCCATGGAGTGGTCGCTGTTTCTAATGACAATCGTGAGATAACGGAAGAAGATAAAATCCGTGTGAGGGAACAGGCTGAGTTAGTTACAATCCCTTCTGATCGAGAAATTATTGATGTTATTCCGGTTCATTACAAGGTTGATGAAATAGATGAGATCAGTGATCCAAAGGGGATGACTGGAGTCCGTCTGGAAATGAGAGGCGTCTTGATTACAGGACTCAGAACCATTTTACATAATACGCTTCGTGCTGTTGAACACGCAGGACTAGAAATAACGGATATTGCTTTGCAGCCAATGGCAGCTGGCTCACTTGTATTGTCCAAAGATGAGCGGAATTTAGGAATAGCGCTTGTAGATATAGGTGGCGGTTCTACATCAGTTGCTGTATTTGAAGATGGAGAGCTGAAAGGTGCAACTGTTATCCCGCTCGGCGGTAATATTATTACGAAAGATATCAGTATTGTCCTGAAAACACCGACTGAGGTATCTGAGCAAATTAAAATCAGGCATGGCCATGCATTCATTGATGATGATGCGGAAGAAGAAACATTTACCATTCCTGTCATTGGCAGTGAAAAACAACAGACCTGCAATCAATTTATTGTTTCTGATATTATGGAAGATAGATTAACAGAGATTTTTGAACTGGTCGAAGATGAAATAGCTAAAATGGGTGTAAATGATTTGCTGGGAGGCTATGTTCTCACTGGTGGAGTAGTGAAAACCCCTGGTATACTAGATTTAGCGCAAAATATCCTGCAAAATCGTGTTCGTGGAGCAGAACCTAATTACATAGGTGTCAGAGAACCGCAGTATACAACCTCTGTCGGTCTTATCACATATGCATGTAATAAAGCCAGATCTCAAGGAATGAAACTAGGATCGCACACTGTTGCAGCAACTAAAGAAATAACAGAAAAGCGTCCAACTAAAAACACAGCTCCAAAAGAAAAAGCACCAAAAGATCCGGAAGATAAAATGAGTACAAAAATGAAAAAATTCTTCGGAGTATTTTTCGAATAGGGGAAACACTTTACCGAAAATAATAGGAGGACTTTCCATGCTAGAATTTGATACAAATATTGATTCATTAGCAACGATTAAAGTAATCGGTGTAGGGGGTGGCGGAAATAACGCAGTTAACCGAATGATTGAACATGGTTTACAAGGAGTAGAATTCATTGCGGTTAACACAGATGCCCAAGCTTTAAATCTATCAAAAGCTGAAACAAAAATGCAAATAGGCGGTAAATTGACGCGTGGACTTGGTGCTGGTGCCAATCCTGAAGTTGGAAAGAAAGCTGCTGAAGAAAGTAAAGAGCAAATTGAACAAGCTCTTCAAGGCGCAGATATGGTATTTGTTACCGCTGGAATGGGCGGTGGTACCGGGACGGGTGCTGCTCCTGTAGTAGCTCAAATTGCGCGTGAATTGGGCGCTCTGACTGTTGGTGTTGTCACAAGACCGTTTACATTCGAAGGCCGCAAGCGTTCCACACAAGCACAAGGTGGAATTGCATCGATGAAAGAATCAGTTGATACTTTAATCGTCATTCCAAATGATCGATTATTGGAAATCGTGGACAAAAGTACACCGATGCTTGAAGCGTTCCGTGAAGCGGACAATGTTCTACGACAAGGTGTACAAGGTATCTCTGATTTAATCGCCGTACCGGGATTAATTAACCTGGATTTCGCCGATGTTAAAACAATTATGTCCAATAAAGGATCCGCTTTAATGGGAATTGGGGTTGCTTCCGGAGAAAGCCGTGCTGCAGAGGCAGCTAAAAAAGCAATTTCAAGTCCACTTCTTGAAACATCGATTGATGGTGCTCAAGGGGTGTTAATGAACATCACTGGTGGAACAAATTTAAGTCTATTCGAAGTTCAGGAAGCAGCTGATATTGTAGCTTCAGCTTCTGACCAAGAAGTTAATATGATCTTTGGATCTGTTATTAATGAGAATTTGAAAGACGAAATTGTGGTAACCGTGATTGCTACAGGCTTCAATGAAGTGGAACAACAGCGTCCAGCCACAGCACGTCCGAACTTTGGTCAAACACGCCCTGCTCCACAAAGCAACCCGGTTAAGCGTGAAGTTCCAAAACGTGAAGAGACCTATACATCAGAACCAAGCAGAAGTACCCAAGTGAGCAGCAATAATTCCGATGACACACTAGATATTCCTACTTTCTTAAGAAATCGGAATCGCCGCAGATAATATCATAAGAGGAAGATGTGAGCAACAGTATTTTGCCGAACATCTTCCTCTTTTTTATGTTTGACTGTTTTTCAAGCACCTTCGTTAACGAGCTTCCTTTAATCTCTATGTGAAATGCTCCTCCGGATCAATAATAAATTTTCTCCTATTCCTAATTACTTACCTAGTTTACTAGTTAAAACATTTTTCGAATGCGTCAGTAGTTTTATTGGTATTCAATAAAAAATATGGACTGATAAATAAAGAGAACATCTATTTGTGAATCTCTAAGAATACAGGGAAACTATCGACAAATATTGATGAAAATATAAATAAAAAACACTCTCTCCCATTACAGGAAGTGACAACCTTTTGGAGTCTGTCAGGTTATAATTTCTCATATGTTCTATTAAAAAAATTATGAGGACACAGTATGACTATTTATATGGATGCCATTTGGTTTCTCAATTGGATTTTTGATACGTGTTTATTGGTATGGACAGCTGTATTATTAAAAAATCAATTTAATTGGATCAGAATTTTATGCGGAGGTTTTATTGGTTCATCGATTGTTTGGCTCTATATCACTCCCTATTCCTATTTAGCTGACCAAGTTTGGTTAAAAAGTATGATTTCCATCCTAATGATTTTAACAGCATTTGGTTTTAAAAGTATTCGAGCTTTTATTAAGAAACTAATTATTTTATATGGTGTGACTTTTACTTGCGGTGGGATTCTGCTAGGCAGTCACTATTTTTTTAGTTTTAAGGTGACTGAATATTTTGACGGATTTGCGAATGGCTCTGGAAGTTTTGGCGATCCGGTCAGCTGGATTTTTGTCATGATTGGCTTTCCATTGGCCTGGCACTTTTCGAAAAAGCATATTAACATTCTGGAACTTGCCAAATGGAATAAGGAACAGCGGGTTACGATGAAGGTAGAAATCAATGGGGTATCATTTGATTGTGAAGGCCTTGTTGATACTGGAAACCAATTACTTGATCCAATATCTGGAGCTCCTGTGGCGATTATTTCTCTTTATGGAAGGGAAACGTTACTGCCAGTCCCTGTTACCAAATTAATTGAGAATGGTATACAAAATATGAACAGTGATTTTACAGGTTTTCCTGATGGATGGCAGGAAAAAATGAGGATTATTCCATGCAAGGTTGTAGGTAATGAAAGTCAATTATTAATAGCGTTTAAACCGGATGTCCTAGCTATTAAATCAGCTGATGATTATCGTACAGTTCAGAAATGCTTAATTTCGTTTTCAATGCAGGAATTATCCGGTGAAGGGCTTTTCGATTCTATTGTTCATCCGAAAATGGTAGCGGTCGTTGATTCAGCATCTGCCTCATAAGGTGATAGATACTTTACTAAATTCCAGAAAGAAATAGACTTTGAGGATTAGGAAAGGGGTTAAACAATTGAAGAATTTCCGCTTTAGATTATCATATTATTGGACAAAAGTATTGGTTAAATTAAAGCTGAAATCGGATGAAATATACTATATTGGCGGAAGCGAAGCCCTTCCACCGCCGCTTAGTAAGGAAGAAGAAGAAATTTTGATTCATAAACTGCCAAAGGGTGATGAAACGGCTAGATCCATGCTTATTGAAAGAAATCTTCGATTAGTTGTATACATAGCTCGTAAATTTGAGAATACAGGAATCAATATCGAAGATTTAATCAGTATTGGCACAATTGGACTTATTAAAGCAGTGAACACGTTCAATCCTGAAAAGAAAATAAAGCTGGCTACATATGCGTCAAGGTGTATAGAAAATGAAATTCTGATGTACTTGCGAAGAAACAGTAAAACACGTTCGGAAGTTTCATTTGATGAACCATTAAATATTGACTGGGATGGGAACGAATTGCTCCTCTCTGATGTACTTGGGACGGATGACGATATCATCACGAAAAATTTAGAGACAAGTATTGATAAAAAGCTCTTGGCTAAGGCGCTGGAACAATTAAATGATCGCGAGAAACAAATTATGGAACTGAGATTCGGTCTGGTTGGTGGAGAAGAAAAAACCCAAAAAGATGTTGCCGATTTACTAGGGATTTCCCAGTCCTATATATCGCGACTTGAAAAGCGGATTATTAAAAGACTAAGAAAAGAATTTAATAAAATGGTTTGAGGAATGGCAGAAAAATTTTTTATCAGGTAAACCTTTAAGTTATAAGGATTTCAGCATAAACACTATGCGGAAATAATTTTTATATGCATATAATTTCCTCCCGCGGAGATACTTTACTTTGTACAGCAGCTCCTGCTAGGAGGGAATGGATTGACACGAAATAAAGTAGAAATATGTGGTGTGGATACATCAAAATTACCTGTTTTAAAAAATGATGAAATGCGGGAATTGTTCAAACAGATGCAATCGGGAGAATCATCATCAGCGCGGGAGAAGTTAGTTAACGGTAATCTTCGACTTGTCCTGAGTGTCATTCAGCGTTTTAATAACAGGGGTGAGTATGTTGATGACCTCTTCCAGGTTGGGTGTATCGGTTTAATGAAATCCATTGACAACTTTGACTTAAGCCAGAATGTTAAATTTTCTACGTATGCTGTACCGATGATCATAGGGGAGATACGCCGTTATTTACGGGATAATAACCCGATTAGGGTTTCTAGGTCGCTAAGGGATATTGCGTACAAGGCGTTACAGGTCAGAGAGCGGTTAATGAGTGAAACATCGAGAGAACCTACATCAGAAGAAATTGCAAAAGCACTTGACGTTACTTATGAAGAAGTTGTGTTTGCCCTTGATGCAATCCAGGATCCGGTGTCTTTATTTGAACCAATCTATAACGATGGAGGCGATCCGATTTTTGTGATGGATCAACTCAGTGATGAAAAGAGCAAAGACAGCACTTGGATTAATGAGATTGCCTTAAAAGATGGCATGCGCAGGTTAAATGATCGGGAAAAAATGATCCTAAGGAAACGTTTCTTCCAAGGGAAAACACAAATGGAAGTCGCTGAGGAAATTGGAATTTCACAAGCGCAGGTGTCCCGTCTGGAAAAAGCGGCTATTCGCCAAATGAATAAAAATATCTAGCTGCTGATTATGAACTTATAATTAAATATGTTATGCCTTTTAAGCTATCCTCGTGGAGGGTGGCTTTTATTATTGTAAAGTCACTACGTTTCAGGTTCTTGTACCAGCTAATGATCAAGGCTGATTGTAAAGGTATCTTGAATATAAGATCATTCATCAGAATTAGTAATGATAGATTTATTGGTATAGTTAGGTGGGATCCGCAAATACAAATTACAATCCATAATCAAGATTTAATTAAAAAAGGACAGAAGATAGGCGGTTCTTTATTACTATATTTATTCATATAATGCCAGTAACCATAAAAATCCCGGTTGGGGGTAGAGACGAATGATAAAAATTTCGGAATTGCAGGTTAAAGAAATTGTAAATACATTGGATGGTAAACGTTTAGGAAATGTTGAAGATATTGAAATCAACCTTAGGACAGGTAGAATTGAAAGCATAACGGTAGCCAATAGTAAAATGCTTTCATTTATGAATAAAGATGAAGATATTGTCATTCCGTGGAATAAAATTAAAATGATTGGGGAAGATATTGTACTTGTGGAACACAAGGGAAATGGAAGTTTCAATGAATAGAAGAAAACTATATCCGTTTATGGTAAAATGAAAGAAAAATTGAGGGGTATTAATTTGGAACCATTTGTACAAACTTCCGAATCATTTTTGTCGATAAAAGATTGGAATGAACGGCATCCGAATTTATTGGCTGGTTTTACAGCAAAAAACGGCGGTGTTAGCGAATTTCCGTTTCATTCGATGAATACAGCTTTCCATGTCAATGATATGGATCAAAAAGTGATGGAAAATAGGCGTATATTGGCTAATCAAATCCATTTTCCTGTGGAAACATGGATTGGAGCGGAACAAACGCATGAATCAACAATTAGGAAAATAGACAAAGAACATGCAGGACTGGGGTCTATGGATTACCAAACGGCATTAAAAGCAACAGATGGCTTATATACAAAAGAGAACGGTTTATTGCTGACGCTTTGCTTTGCTGATTGTGTACCTGTTTATTTCATTGCGCCAACCCATCATTTGGTTGGGATTGTACATGCAGGCTGGAAAGGAACGGTTGCTGGCATCAGTTCATCGATGGTCCGCATTTGGGAGCAAGCTGAAGGTGTGCAACCTAATGAGATATATGCAGCAATTGGACCATCTATTTGCCAAAACTGTTATACGGTCGACAAAAAAGTCATTAACTTATTAGAGGTTAT
>JAZUQD010000038.1:0-4170 GCA_045605505.1 Pradoshia sp. | reverse complement strand
ATCTAACCCAGCCATCTTATCTCACTCCTTTTACTGCATTCAGATATGCCTCTAATCCATTAGTTTTCAGTAGTTCTTCCACTCTGTAATCTATATGCAGCGGAAGAATCTTTCTAGGTTTGGCACTACTATCAAGCACCCCTGCTTCAAACAACATTCTTGTAATACACTGTTTCAACTTCTTTATCGCCACGTCTGTCCATCCGGCTACAACATCACTTTGTAATGCTTTATCTGAAAAGAACACATTCAAATCCCTATCTGCTATCTCTTTTTCGCCAAGTCTTATTTTCTCGCTAAACACTTCATGCATAAATTCAAAGAATAATCTGCTATCCATAAGAATTGAAATAAGATTAATTACCTTTGCCGTTGCAATATCACAGGAAATAAATACCTTTAACACATCTACCGGAAGCAATGATACTCTTCTGTGTGTTCCATTTAAAACTTCATATGCACGATATTCAGCCTTCACTTGATAAATATTTTCTTCCCAAGCAATTTTTTTTATCTCAGCCTTGTCATAGTCTTCAACAATATATGATGCTGTCTTTCTAGCTTCCTGTAACCAAAAAAGTTTCGACGTTAATCCTGCACTATATTCCATTATTTTCACCAACCTTATTTCTTTCATAGTTAATAATGTCACCAAAGTCGCATTCTAACTTATCACACAGTTTTTCAAGCACTGCCATAGACACAGCTTCACCCTTGCTCATCTTCGCAAGAGTGCTACTACTAATTCCAACCTTATCAACCAAGTCCATCTTCTTCATATTTTTGTCAATCAATAATTTCCATAATCCGTTGTATGATACTGCCATAATCTTTACCTCTCCGATTCACATCGCTATTATTTTGGTAACTCTTAAGAGGGCTTATTCGACAAATATTTACAATTACCCTCAATTATAGCAATCATACCACAAACTCAAATTTTTTTCAACAAAACTGCAAAACTAACTTTCGATTTTGCGAAAATATCTTCCATCGCATCTCTCCTTTCATAGTTGTAGCTTTCGTAATGTGAAATTTTAAATTCCAGTTTTTAACCCCAAAATATTCAAATCCGGAATTTACTCTTGCACATAGTTTTTGGTACAATCTCATGTGGTTATCTGTCTGTTGGAAAGGATTACCATATGAATGAACATAATCAAAAACATTTAACCCTATCTGACAGAACCTATATCGAACAGGAACTGTTGCAAAAAAGTACTTTTACTTCTATTGGAAAGAATCTTCACAAAGATCCCACAACTATCTCTAAGGAAGTAAAACGTTATCGTAAAATTGTTCCTGCCAAACACAGCTATCACTGTTATATTTGTAAGCATTATAAGGATTGCGATTTGATGAGCAAAGAACTTAGATGCCCCAGCTATCAGAAGAATTCACGCTACTGTGCTTATTACTGTAAAAGGTGTTACAGAAGAAATGCTACAGAAGTCTGTCCGTATTTCTTACCTTACACCTGTGATAAAATCAACAAAGCTCCTTATGTGTGCAACTACTGCGAAGATTATAAGCATTGTCCTATCGACAAGAAAATCTATGAGGCTGCTTATGCGCAAAGACAATACGAAAAGAAACTGTATGATTCCAGAAAAGGTATCAACATGACTCCGGAAGAATTACAGGAACTGAACGACTTAATATCACCGCTTATACTGAAAGGTCAACCATTAAGTCATATATTTGCAGTACATTCGGACGAGATTCCTGTCTGTCGCAGGACTCTTTACAACTATCTGGATCAACGTGTGTTTCAAGCAAGAAACATTGACCTTCCCCGTCGAGTCCGCTATAAAAAACGGAAGAAGAAATCAGAACCAAGAAAAAGTAAACATCTTCAACAGGTGTATCGTAACAAACGTACCTTTGTTGATTTTGAACGCTTTATGGAAGCTCATCCAGATACAGAAGTTGTTGAAATGGACACTGTCAAAGGCGGACGAGGTAAAGGAAAATGCCTTCTTACCCTTCTGTTTAGAAGCTGCAGCTTTATGCTTGTGATTCTCATGCCTGACTGCACGCAGAAAAGTGTTATTAATGCTATCAACGATTTAACAGAAGCTCTTGGAATCCGTACGTTTAAAAAGTACTTTCCCATCATACTGACGGATAACGGCTCAGAATTCAAAAATCCGTGGGATATCGAAAAAACCGAAACCGGAACACATCGTACCTATGTATTCTATTGCGACCCGTATGTTTCCAATCAGAAAGCCCGACTGGAGAAGAACCATGAATACATACGCTATGTTATCCCAAAAGGTCGCAGCATGCACAAATACACGCAGGAAGATATAAGCCTCATGGCAAGCCATATCAACTCAACTGCCCGAGACAGCCTAAACGGTGCCTGTCCTTTTGATTTGGCAGCCCTTCTTCTGGACAAAAAAATACCGCTCTTAGCAGGACAGTTTAAAGTCTCCCCAGACGAAGTCATGCTAAAACCGGTACTTATAGAAAATAGTGTCAAAGAAAGAGAGGCCCGCCATGAACAATAATCCTATCATTCCATACGACATTCTCTTGGATAAATACCTAGAAACTCAAAGAGATATCGAATACTTGGAATATAAAATATCTTCATTAAATGAAGAACTTGATGCCTGGCAAAAAGCCTATGAAGACTATGCTGACATTCTAATGGAGCACGGTCTCATATAAACCTATCAATCTAAAACACATGAGCAGATAGATAACCACCTAAATTCATCAAATTTTCTCCGAGACAGGTGGAATTTATTTTTGCTCAATTTTCTCCAGCTGTCTGTTTGCCATGCAAACAAACAGACTTGGTACAACGAATTATAGCACTTTTCAGGGTACTTTTGTATAGGGTGTCTTCAAAAAAGTTGCTCAAAATCGAAAATACAAGGTCAAATCAGCTTGAACTGGAATTTAGTTTTTCATTTGACCTCTGCTGCACGTTTCCAATAATCAGATATCATCTGAATTATACCTAAAGCCTGCTCCTTATAATTATCGCCTATTGGTTCAAAATCAGAGAACGTATGCCCCGTCTCATTATCTGAAATCATATCCTTATCGTATCCTCCTGCAACCCCTATCATAAACCCGCGTTCTTGTAACTTAGGTGCAGTAGAAGAGTACTTAAATATATAATACAAATGCTCATCATAAATTAGAGTATCTACTAATTCTAACTTCTCCAAAGTTTCCCCACATTCACTTGGATGACAAAGCCAATTCCGCATCTCTGCAAACGCAATCTTTTCCTGCGTAATGTGACTTCCATTAAGCAAATCCATTCTTTCAATAGAACCAAGGACTCTAATAAGCCTGCTTGCATCAAATTCTACTAATCTATCTATACTCTCAAGTAATACCGGCATATCGTTAAGCGCCATTGCCTTAACCAAAAATAATTCGCTTTCTAAGTCTAATGGAAGCTCTGATATTTTTCTTAAACATACTAAAATATCATCATTATTAAGACGTGCAGCCATATCTAATGTAACTGAAAGAGCTGAAATTATCTCATCTCCATCGCATCCATTCTCCGATATATACTTATGTAAAAGTTCTAACCGTTTCTGTACACTACTAATAATACGCTGTTTTTCCTCCGGTTGCGCATGAGACAACTCCGGATCATAATTAAGAATAATTAGTCCTACACAATCTCCTATACCATTAAAACAAGAAGAAAAAACTTCCGCCAAAGTATGGTATATGTACTCAAGTTTTGCTTCAAATAGTGGCAAACTCTCAAGATTCGTTACATATGGAAGTTCCTCGCATGTAAACTCAAAAAGCATACAAAAGATCATCGTCTTAATCTTTTCATTGCTCTTGTATAAACTCTCAATAGCCAATGGTACATGATCCATGGAAAGCTCCCTATAGCCTTCTGAAAGCTCCTGAATAAAACTTTCAATATTGTCAGCGTCAACCTGCCAATTATTAATTGCCTCATCCATAGATGCTTGATTGTCATTGTTCTGAATTATCCCCTTTAACATCTGATAATCAGACTGTTTTTTCCTTGTATCTTTCTTTTTCTGAAATAACATAATATATTTTCCTCCTTAAAATTTCATGTATCATCCTTTGTATATTTTACTTCTTTCGTCGCCGTGGTAAATAAATCTGGATCTAAACTTCAAAGTTACCTCTATCGATAACCATAAATAA
>JAZUQD010000037.1:0-2253 GCA_045605505.1 Pradoshia sp. | reverse complement strand
AGGATTCAGCTTGTTCGGAATTTTGATGGCGAACTTATTCGTTTTTCAATTCAGTTTATGGGGTAAAGACATAATCAATACAGATGAACTGTCTAAGATAGACTTGGTATCTCTACGTTTCATCCAAGTAACTTTTGAATACTCATTTTTACCTATCTTTTCATTACTATTCGGGTATTCATTGGTGAAGCTTGCTGAATCGATTAAACAAAAACGAGATAAATCAAGGTGGCATCTTGTACGAAGGGCCATTGGTTTAATGACGATTGGTACTCTACATGCCACATATATATGGGATGGTGATATTTTAACGTACTATGGTGTGATGTTATTCTTACTTCTCCCCTTTCTGCACAGAAAACCGAAGACTCTTTTAATTTGGTCAGGGATATCATTCGTATTGTTTACGGCAGCAAGTTATGGCGATGTATCTGAAGTGTTCAAAACTCCAGATATGCTGGCATTCGTTGAGGTGACTGATGAGGTACATGCAAACGGAACATATCAGGAAATTCTTGATTATCGTGAAAACGCCATGCCGCCGATATTTGATATCCATCCATTACTGGCAGTTGGCGCTCTGTTGCTGTCCCCGTTTTATATGCTTCCCATGTTTTTAGTCGGTATGGCAATGGCAAAACAGCGATGGTTTTCTAATCCATCCCAACAAACAAACATCTATAGGCACGGATGGTGGTTACTCGCTATCGGTCTCACTATGAAGCTATTGGCTCATCTAGAAGGATGGGAAGCTTTCACTGGTATATTCGCTCAATCAGGCGGGCAATTGCTTGCGATTGGTTATGTCCTTGTATTTGCCTACTTATATGTACGTTACCAACAATACTTTCTGTTTACCGTATTAGAAAGTATGGGGAAATTATCACTCACCAACTATTTGATGCAATCTGTCATCATGACATTCATTTTCTATGGTTACGGGCTCGGATATTACCAACAAATCAGCATTGCAGGAAGCATTTTCATCGGTATCCTGGTCTATGTCGCCCAATGCCTATGCAGCGTACTATATCTCAAATATGCGAAGAGAGGTCCAGTTGAATATCTCCTTCGTATGTGGACTAACCTTTCTTGGCGAGGAAAAGTAAAAGAAGCAAACTCCTCTCTTATTAAATCTGCATAAAACAGATTGATTATTTTATTTACAATGAATATTTCTGAAACATACAAGTTGACAACCTACATGGAAAAGCCTATTTCATAGAAAATATAGTGTGCCTGCGATCGACGTAGGTAACCGTAAAAATAAGCGCTGATACCCCCTCACCAAAGGTGAGGGGGTATTCTCTAACAGTTAAGGCATCAATAATGAGGCAAAAAAGCCAGCAAGTACATTTACTTTCGCTAAGATTATTGAATTACTCTTCATTCTAAGGGAATTTAAACATCTTCATCCCCTATCGAACTTAATCTTGAATTTCAATTTATCCTTAACAACGATAAATCCTAGCTCTTTCTTTTTTTCTTACGTCTAAAAATGTAGGGACGATACCATTCCCTCTCAAAGTTTGCTAAATCTATTAAACAACATCATATCTACATAAATCGTAGTAAGATAGTTTACTCGGCTTTACTTCAAGAAGATGAATGGTTCTTCATGCTGTATAATTCCAAATGTTTTTGCAGGACCGTGTAGCATAATATTGATAAGAAATTTCGTCAATTGTTCTGCATCAATAGGGTTTTTAGCTTGAAACGCGTATTCTGCGATACTTAATGCAGAAGATGTAAAAATCATTAAAAATAAATCTGTCGGTATATTTAGTTCTAAGTTATTAAATTTCGGGAAAATCTTTTCTTCTAAAATAAATTTTAGTTTGCTGCGCAATTTTGCTTGAAAGGAGGAATTATGACTAGATTTGAGTATAAGCTGTAACAGCTCCTTATTTTCCTCAAAACATTTAAGGATTTCTACAATCGTATCATAGCGAGATTGAATAAATAGCTGATCGGTTTGTTGATCTGGTAAATTATTAACGATGACATGTTCAATTTTTCCTATCATTTCATTTTCGAAGCTATTCATCATGTCATATTTATCTGCAAAATGTAAATAAAATGTTCCTCGGTTAAGATCTGCACGCTCTACAATTTCATTAATTGTAATGCTTTGAAACTCTTTTTCTTGCACAAGCTCCACGCATGCATCAAATATAGCTTTTCTTGATTTGCGTTTCCTTCTATCCATTCACTCCACCTCGTCCATTTTCTGTTATTTTATAATCGACTTAT
>JAZUQD010000036.1:0-7478 GCA_045605505.1 Pradoshia sp. | reverse complement strand
AATTTCCTGACCCATCATTTGTTTTTGCTGAAGATTCATTTGAATGTCTCTAAAATTATTAAACATCGTTCTTGCTTCATCATCAGACATTATAGCATTGTACTGGTTCTTTAATTCTGCGTACTCCGCACTTTCACGTATTCCTTTTTCTACTGAATAAGCTAAATCATATAAATTAACTGCCATGATATACCTCCTGTTTTCTTTTACACTGAAGTCTCCATTACTATACCATTATCAAAAACATTATACATCCATTGTATGTTCGACAGAACAATTTTAATTCATGATAATCATAAAGATTCCTTGGAAAGCGCCAATCAGCCCGCCTAATACGGCTCCTAAATACGTAATCATTTTCAATTCGCTCTTTGTGATTGACAAAACCATTTCTTCCAGACGAGTGACTGGGAACGAAGCAACCTGATCACGGACAATTTCCTGTAATTTTAATTTTTCCATGATAACTGGTACTTTTTCAATCAGAAGTGTGGCAACTGCATCAATTACATTTGGCAGTAATCTCCCTTTAACAGTCTCATTCCATCCACCAGTTAGCTGATTAAGTGTCACATTTGATAAATCGATTTTGTTATAACCTGTTAAGATTCCTTTATGAATCAAGCTCTTCATTTCATCCAATGTATAAAATTGTTCTACTTCCGAAAGCTGCTTTTGCTTTATTTTATGCCACTCATTATGAAGGATTTGCGTTAAAGTATCCTTAGTCCCTGGATTTGAGAGGAATTTAATAATCTCCGGCTGTAGTTTCTCTCCCAGATTCACATTGCCTAACAGCATTTGAATAATTCCGCCGAGTTTTCCACGTTCTTTCATGAAGTCATCAGCCATTTTTTGAAGCCTATCCTTACCTTGATTACTGGCAAAAAAAGCTATCCCTTTATCCAAGATATATTTAGAGGTATCCGGTATTTTATGTTCTATTTTTTCCTCTACACTTACTGGAATAAAGGTAGCTAAAGACTTATGCTGATTTTGACTGTACCAATCTTCTAACCAATCAATTGACTGAACCTCCAGTCTTTTTACGATTGTATCCGGAATGTCAGCCATCCCTACTTTTTGAAGCGCCTCCTCTATAGAGATATCAGAAAAAATGGTCTTATCCAGCATATTTTCACCAATTCTCTTAGCCTCTACTTTTACGGCTCCAGTAAGCAATTTATTTTTAATACTCTCAGGAGTGATTAAGTGTTCAACAACCATTTTCCCCATTTGAATTGCCAATTCATCCCGTCTTTTTGGTATTAATCCAGGAGTAAATGGCAAACGTTTTCCAAAAATATAAATAGCCTCATATGGGTGGAATAGCATTTTAATAGCCAGGGCATTAGTAATCCCGCCAATAAGGGCACCCACCACTACTACAGTGACAATTGTTATAACGATATTCATACAGTAGCTCCTTTTTAACTTCCTTTGTGTAATGATTAGTTTAGACTTCTTACTTGTTAAAATGCAACCTTCAAAACCTATTTTGGAGCGGATTTTGATGAAGATCTCCCGCTCATGAGGTGTTAATAAATATGAATCGTAAATATTAAACGGTATAATAATGATTATTCTACTATTTAGAATTTGAGGTGTATTCTATGATTAATCATTTTGAATGGAAATCATTATATGAAACAGAAAAAATACCTGGCTGGAAGTTTTCCTTTTACTATGAAAAAAAAAGGTGTAAAGGAATTTACCTTAAAGACGGTTCCATTACTTGGATCAACACCATACCTGAGGACAAAACGAAAAAAGAATTAGAATCTAGAGTACACGAACTAATGCTTTATCATATATATGATAATCAATGACTATGATATAAGTTATATGGAGGATTATTCATGAACACCGACTTACTTATGCTCTTTCCAGACGCTATCCGTGTTCCATATCCATTGGATGATCAGTTCTTTTATTGGTACATAGAAAACTCGAATAAATATATTGGTATCCCTAAAAGGTCTGTTACACCCGATCAAAAAGCTATATTAAATGTTTTTATGAAACCCTTTTTTCTCTATACTGAATATTTAAACAGATCTACCCAGCAAATTCAGTGGCATAATCTCTTATATCAACAAGATACTGAAGTATTACAACAAATAGAAGATAGCTCTTACCGCTTTATCCATTTTCATTTACCTAACAACGAAGTCAATATTACAGACTTTTCCGATGCTATAAATGGGTTCTTTCATGACCCGGTTATATGCTGGAAAGATCCCTATAACGGTGTCATCATCGAGAACACCAAATCTATTGTTCTAACAAATCAGGATTTCAACGCTATCATTCATACTCTTGAAAGTGATTTATATGCACATATCCGCTTATTTATCGGAAATAATTATCCTCTTACAGAGGAAATAATGACATATTTTGATTCCGAAGATACATGTTTTAAAGCAATATGTTTATATAATACAAGAGATAAAGTCATCACATTTTCTTCCGCATTTCTTAATCTTTTATTAATAGGTGAAAATCAAGCTTTATGTATTACCCTTGCAAAAAATTTACTGGGCACGTTGGAAAATGAAAAGGATTTACTCCAGACTATTAAAATTTATATTGAAGCCAACGCTAATGCGACTGTTGCTGCAAAACAACTATTTCTTCACCGAAACACCCTAAATTATCGGCTTGATAAATTTTATGAAATTACGAATCTGGATGTCCGCAAATTTGAGGATAGCTTATGTGCCTATCTGGCCATTCGCTTATTGGAGAATATAAATTAGTAATAAGTGCAACCCGACCATTTCCCACCTGATTTATTTGTGCAACATGAACATATATTTTTAACTATTAGACTAGTAAAATAAATTGTGAAAAGGGTTTCATTACTAAATGGTTTTTAAGGAGGACATTTTAAAGATGGCTGAGTTAAAATTAGAACATATTTATAAAGTTTATGACAATAAAGTAACTGCCGTTACCGATTTCAATTTACACATACAGGACAAAGAGTTTATCGTATTTGTAGGTCCATCAGGATGCGGTAAATCTACGACCTTACGTATGATCGCCGGGTTAGAAGAAATTTCTAAAGGTGATTTTTATATTGATGATAAACGCGTAAATGACGTACCGCCAAAAGACCGCGATATTGCAATGGTTTTCCAGAACTATGCCTTATATCCTCATATGAGCGTATATGATAATATGGCTTTTGGATTAAAGCTCCGTAAATTTGACAAAGCTGAAATCGATCGCCGTGTTAAAGATGCTGCTCGTATTCTCGGACTTGAAGAATATTTAAATCGTAAACCAAAAGCTCTTTCCGGTGGTCAACGCCAACGTGTTGCGTTAGGCCGTGCCATAGTTCGTGATGCAAAAGTATTCCTTATGGATGAACCTTTGTCAAACCTTGATGCTAAATTGCGTGTACAAATGCGTGCTGAAATCGCTAAACTCCACCAAAGATTGAATACTACAACCATTTATGTAACACATGACCAAACAGAGGCTATGACGATGGCTACTCGTCTAGTTGTTATGAAAGATGGCTATATTCATCAAGTTGGTGCTCCTAAAGACGTTTACGAAAACCCTGAAAATATCTTTGTAGGTGGATTTATCGGCTCCCCTGCCATGAACTTTATTAATGGGAAATTAGAAGATGGCTATTTTGTAGCTGGCAGTACACGTATTGCCGTTCCTGAAGGAAAATTAAGCTATCTTCGTAAACAAGGTTATGTAGGCAAAGAAGTGGTACTTGGTATTCGTCCGGAGGATATTCATGATGAGCCTGTGTTCATAGATGCATCTGCCGGAACAACCGTTACCTGCCAAATCGAAGTAGCAGAACTAATGGGTGCTGAAACAATGCTCTATACACAAATTGAAGGTCAATCTGTCGTGGCACGTATTGATTCTCGTACTGATATCAGTCCAATGGATACGTTAAAATTAGGCCTTGATATGAACAAAGCTCACTTCTTCGATATAGAAACTGAAATTAGAATTCGTCCTTAAATAGATAAGGTAAAAGAAGCCAAATTCTCTTTATGGATTTGGCTTTTTGATTCCTTCCCAATCCATTTTCCTCTCTTTTTCGTTATAACCCCCATATATTTCTAAATATTCATTTCATGAATTGATATGACCTCATCATTTCCACATCGGCTGCATGATAAAAGATGTCTGCATACAGCCTGTTCCACTGATTGAGGATCACCATCCGTTTGCTTCTGTATATCTGTTTCCAGATATGCACTGTAATCATCATAGTAATCCATCACCTTTCCAAAATCACCCATGCTCATGCCGCACTCTTTACATGGATAAACGATGGTAGTTAAACCATTACATAAAGGACACTCCATATCACATTCGCCCCTAACCTTTGTCTTTCCCTTAGCGTTTCACTTAGTCAGATTTTTATGTTTACTGACAGTAAAATTAATATTTATCTGTCTCAGATACCTCTTTTGCGGACATTTCTGCGTAATTCCAATTTTTACTTCTATATCTGTGTATAAATTAAAGTGACCCCTTCCATACTAGCTATTAGAAAGACGCAAAACTTACAACTTTGGGTCAAGCCGTTAAAGGGCTTTGGAGATTTCATACGATAATTTCCTGTTGTCGGTTCAAATCCGACTGACCCAGCCAAACTAATTAACTTATAATGGAGGAGCTTATATATGAGTCAAAATAATAGTAACAGTAATTCATCTAATCAATTGGTTGCCCCAGGAGCAGCAGAAGCAATTAATCAAATGAAATACGAAATTTCCAACGAATTCGGGGTACAACTGGGTGCTGAAACAACAGCGCGTGCGAACGGATCTGTTGGAGGAGAAATCACCAAACGACTTGTGCGTATGGGTGAGCAACAAATGAGCGGTAATTCTCAATCTTAATTAAAACTTCATATAAATGGCTAAAACCCCCTTCCGAATGATTCGGAAGGGGGTTTCTAATGTTATTTTCAGCCTTTTTGTTTGACCATATCTTTTGGATTTACCCATTGATCAAACTCTTCTGATGTTAAATAACCCAATTTTAAGGCTGCTTCTTTTAACGTACTATTATCTTTAAAGGCAAGTTTTGCAATCCCAGCTGCTTTCTCATACCCTATATGCGGATTTAGCGCCGTTACAAGCATGAGAGAGGATTCAACATTCTTTTGGATACATTCAATATTTGCCTCAAGACCTACCAGACAATTAACCCTGAAAGATTTTAGCGCATCTGCCAACAGTCTGGCAGATTGCAGGAAATTATACGCAATCACAGGTTTAAATACATTTAATTCAAAGTTCCCCTGACTTGCTGCAAAACCAATGGATGTATCATTTCCCAATACCTGAACAGCAACCATTGTTAATGCTTCACTTTGCGTTGGATTCACCTTACCAGGCATAATAGAACTTCCAGGTTCATTTGCCGGAATGGTAATTTCTCCGATCCCACTGCGAGGGCCACTTGCCAACCAGCGAATATCATTAGCGACTTTCATCGCATCCATTGCTAAAGCCTTTAATGCACCATGTGCATAAACAATCTCATCATGGCTCGTCAATGCATGAAATTTATTTGGCGACGAAATAAAGTTATATCCGGTTTGTTCAGATATATATCCCGCTGTCTTATCACCAAATTCAAGGTGAGCATTAATCCCTGTTCCAACAGCAGTACCACCAATCGCCAGGCTAAGCATTTTCTCAGCACTTTCCTTAATCATCTGTTCAGAACGCTCAAAGCTGTATCTCCATCCGCTTATTTCCTGTCCAAGTGTTAATGGAGTAGCATCCTGAAGGTGAGTACGTCCAATCTTAACAATATCCATAAATTCCTGTTCTTTTTCTTGCAGCACTTTTCTAAAAGAAATAATTTCGGGTAGTACATTTCTATGTATAGTATCATAAGCAGCAATATGTAAAGCCGTTGGGTATGTATCATTAGAGCTTTGTGACATATTTACATCATCATTCGGATGCAATGTTGCTTCATATCCATTCTTCTCCAACCATTCATTCCCTTTACGTGCCACCACTTCATTTATGTTCATATTACTTTGGGTACCACTTCCGGTTTGCCATACTTTTAAAGGAAATTCACTATCTAAACTTCCTGCGATAATTTCGTCACAAACATATGATATTGCATTCTTTTTTTCTTCTGACAAATTACCTAATTCAAAATTGGAATAGGCAGCAGCTTTTTTTAGGTGTGCAAAGGCATAGACAATCTCAATCGGCATTAACTCTTGACCAATTTTAAAGTTATTACGGCTGCGTTCTGTTTGAGCTCCCCAATAGCTTTCAGCTGGAACACGCACTTCTCCCATTGTATCTTTTTCAATCCGATATTCCACCTACATCATCCCCTATTAAAAATTATCGTACTATTAAGAACATACTCTCTATTATAGCAAACGGTCAAATGATAGCGCTTAAATTTTGAGTAATTATCTGGTTATTTTATAGGGGCTTTTTAAGGGATTACGCATTCCAAAACATATGTCCAATAAAAAATCCCAACGTTATGATACTTGCTATTGCAAGTGTTACTGTGTAATCAACCATCCTCTAACCTCCTCCAATCCTTATCAAGTTAAAAATAACATAATTAGCGTTTAACTAGATGGATAAAAAATGAAAATATTTTACAATTTCATGACTATCCTACTATTTATTCCAAACATTCCATTCCAACATAATTTACCCACTTCAACTATATTTTGTTTAATAAATCAAACACAGGGTAAATAGTGTATATAAATAATTATAATCCAGAGGAAAAGGTGAGATAAATGAATTACGAAATCGGTTCTTCTGAACTTTCCATTCAAAAACAAATAACACTTCCACAATTGATGTGTATTGCAGATTATGCGAAAAACTATAATGGAACAATAAAACTAGCAACGAAAAGCCAAGAAATAAATGTAAATGATATTCCCTCATTAACTGCATTTTTCTTAACATTGGGTACTGATGCTCAGGTTAACGTACTTGTTAAAGGTGAAAATGCTCAAGAGGCAATCGAGCAAATCGAAACTATTTGTTTGGAAGAAAGTACTGAATTGACGCCATCTATGTCTTAATAACTGAATGGTAGAAGAAAAGCCCATTTGAAACCGTAATAATTACGATTTCAAATGGGCTTTTTTCAGTTTACTGATTTTTTGTATCTAAGTGTTCCTTATCCTAAGACCGCCAAGCATTAATTTTTCCAGCGATTAAGCCATTCATCAAAACTCTTATTGATTTTCTCCTTTTGCTCTTTCCAATAGTTTTTGAAGCGGTTTTTTTCAACTTCTTTCTCCATATCGTTGATTGTTGGAACATCAAACGTTTCCTGTTCCATATTTTGCAATGCAGCTGTCATCATTTCTTTAAAAACAATATTTGCACCGCTTGTGTTATCTTTTAAAAGATACTGATTAACTGTCGTTCTGTCATATCCCATCCACACTGCACCAACAAGGTTAGGAGAATACCCAACAA
>JAZUQD010000035.1:0-5308 GCA_045605505.1 Pradoshia sp. | reverse complement strand
ATCGTTATTATTACAACCCACCATTAACACGGATGCCAGGGCAACCCCCATAATCGCTTTATAAAACTTCTGCATTCGGCATGCTCCTTTCATACTTTTATGACCTTAACAGGTCTCTTTTAGAGTACCCAGAAGAAGCCGGATTATGAAGGTGCCAAAAAAAGCAGGCCCCTGCCAAAAGGACCTGTCAAAAAGGGAGAAGTGATATGGTTATCCACGTGCTGGCGTAAATCCACCAGCTTATACTCCTTTAATAACACATTCAGGTAAATTCTAAACGTTTTTCTGTAAATTCCCTTTTAATTAGCTACTGTTCCTCACTTCTTATATATAGCCAGTTAGAGTTTTTGTGCGAACTAAATTCCTCTTTTTAGTCCCGCTTACTCTAATTTTTATTGAACGATTCGTTCATACTAATAGAGCTAAAACCTTTGATGATTCTAAGCACTTTATAAGGCTAAAAAATTTAAGGTTTTAGTTTAACGAGGAGGGACTTCAATGGAAATTTCAAAAGTCGAACATTACAAAGACCTATCAATGAAAAGACTTGCTCTGAAAGAGCTCAAAGACCAGGTAATCGTTATTACTGGTGCCTCCAGTGGAATTGGGCTTGTCACGGCACGTATGGCAGCCGAAAAAGGTGCCAAGGTCGTAGTCGCAGCTCGAAATGAAAATGCGCTTAAAGAGTTGGTCAATGAATTACAAAGCAAGGGCCATCAAGCCATGTGGGTTGTGGCGGACGTAGGAGTAGAAGAAGATGTCTTAAAAATTGCAGAGACAGCCATCGAATATTTTGGTGGCTTTGATACATGGGTAAACAATGCCGGCGTCTCAATCTATGGAAAAACAACCGAAGTCAGCATTCAGGATATGCGCCGAATGTTTGATACCGTTTTTTGGGGCGTCGTTTATGGATCCAGAATTGCAGTTGAACATTATAAAAGCCGGGGCATCCCTGGTGCTATTATCAATATCGGCAGCTTTTTTGGTGACCGAGGAACAGTCGTACAGTCTACCTACTCTTCCGCTAAATTTGCCTTGCATGGCTGGACAGAAAACTTACGTATGGAATTGGAGAAGGAAAATGACCCTATTTCAGTTACGCTCATACATCCAGGGAGAATTGATACCCCCTATAATGAGCATGCCCGCAGTTATCTGGACAAACAGCCAACCCATATCGGCATGATTTACGCACCTGAAACAGTAGCCGAGGCAATCCTTTACGCTGCAGAGCATCCAAAACGAGATATGTATGTTGGGTCTCAAGCTAAATTTTTGGCCATGCTTGGCAGGTTCGCTCCCAGGTTTACCGATAAATTTATGGAAAAAACCATGTACCATACACAGCATGATGATCGGCCATCCAATTCCCCAGATGACAGTGCCTTATATACAGCTGGATATGGAATGCATGAACGTGGCACCAACAAAGGCTGGATAAGAGAGACAAGCTATTATGTGAAAGCATCCAAACACCCTCTCCTTACCTCAGCCATAGTTGCTGGAATCGGTGCTTGTCTTTTGTCGTTATGCATGAAAAACGACTAACAAAAAGCAGAGATCATTTTTATAATGACCTCTGCTTTATTTTATTCTTTTTCACGATGCGTAAATATTACTATTGTTGATCGCCTAGAGCAAATGTGATTTCTGCTTCACAAGCCAGCTCACCATTAACCGTCGCTCTCCCTAATCCCTTGCCAATCGGCCCGCGCACTCTGGTTAATTCCACTTCCAAACGCAACTGGTCACCAGGACGCACTTGTCTTTTAAAGCGACATTTATCGATTCCAGCAAAAAACGCAAGCCTGCCCCGATTTTCCTCTTTAATCAACACAGCAACCGCTCCAACTTGAGCCAATGCCTCCACAATCAACACACCCGGCATAACTGGATAATCCGGAAAATGACCAGTAAAAAACTCCTCATTCCCCGTCACATTCTTCAAACCCACTGCCCGTTTCCCTTCCTCAACCTCCAAAATCCGATCCACCAACAAAAACGGATACCGATGCGGAATAATCTCCTTAATCTGCTGAATATCTAACATAATATATCCCCCTTAATTATAAAGCTGAAGGGCCTTGGTCAGCCGCGACAAGCATAAGAGGAGGTGCGTAGGGAGAGCGCTTTATCTCTCCCGCAGCAGCTACACTTATGACTCGAGCGGTTAGGCCCTGAAGCTGGATTGCGTATAAAGCTGAAGGGCCTTGCTTAGGAGCGAGGAGCATAAGACAAAGGCACGTAGGGGATGGTCTCCCCCGCAGTGGCTTTGCTTATGTCCTGAGCTCCTAGGCCCTGAAGCTGGATTATCTAAAAAGCTGAGGCGACTGGGCAGCTCCGACAAGCATAAGAGAAGTCACGTAGGGAGGGTTAAGGGCCAAAGACTAAGAGCGTCACTTCATGTGTCAACGTCTTCATGGCCTACATCCTGTAGACCCTCGAGGGAGCATAAGAAAAAAGCCTGTATTAAAGCTAAATAAAACAAAAAGGGCTGCCATTTTTGGCAGCCTTTTAAAGTAGTGTAATAGGTTAACTTGCTTTATCATTCTTAAGAAGTTTTTCTACCTTCGTTGGTTTCCATCCTTCTCCATCAACCCATTGGATATATACACGATATGTGCTTGATCCATCTTTAGGAGATACGGTTCCAATGGCTTTATTTGGTTCACCGCCATTTTCTAAATACCATAGAGTCATATTGCTTTGGTCGATGCCTGCACCATAAGCAATAGCACGTTCCATTTCATTCCAATCTGTGGAACCTTTTTCATATTGCGTCACATGCTCTCCGCTTTGTTCTGTCCCAACGGGTTTCCATGAAGGATCAGAGTATGCTTCTTCAACGTTTTCGTCAGATCCTTCTTCTTCAACTTTCTCTGATTCTACTGTATCCGTATCTTCTTCTGATTTTGAAGAGTCTTGATCCTTCTCTTGATCCTGACTTCCTTCTTCCTCATCCTCAGTGGATTGCTCATCCTCATTAGTTGCTGTTTCCTGGTTGTCCGCTTCCTCTTCTTTATTACTTGCCGATTGTTCATTCGCAGTATTTGTGTTTGTTTTCTGACTTACCGGTTCATCATTGTTTCCTAAAAATATAGCAGCTCCAACCACGATAATAAGGAGAACGACAACTGTAATTAGTATATTGTAGACTTTATTTACCTTTTTATCCTTACGTTTAGTCATACGCGAAGAATATTTATCTTGCCTATCCATATACACTTCCCCCTAATATTTTTAATAAAGATTATTTTAACATGGATAGGTAAACACTAAAAGTTATTCTATTTTTCGCCATATATTATTCTGTTCCTCTTTTTTGATTAATGGCATGGATTCCGTTGACCATTTGCAAATACAAAGGGGTTACTGCACCTGAATTTCCAACAGTATCTAAATTGACAATCACCATAGCATACTTTGGTTGGTGAAATGGAAAATATCCAGCAAACCATTTATTATACATTTGTTTTGATTTATCTTCTTTTACACCAATTTCAGCTGTCCCTGATTTACCGGCAACCTCATACTTGGCCGTATTTAGATTTCCTGCAGTCGCATACTTCCCGGTCGTTGTAACGACCCCCCTTAATAATTGCTGTACTTTACTGGCTGTCATTTTCGAAATGGTTTTACCCTCTATCCCCTTTTCTTTAAATGAGGCAATGGTTAATCCATCATGGTCTACTGCCTTTGATGCAGCCCTCGCCATTTTCCTTTCACCCCCTCTGGCAATCGTGGCCATCATATTGGCGATGGCTAGAGGAGTCACTTTAACATTTAATTGGCCAATCGAAGTATTAGCTACAAAATTTTCGTCTTTATTCATGGATGATTCTGACCATATAACACCGACTTTTTCCTCCGGCAGTTGTTTAATGACAGATGTATGGAACACACTCCCTGTCCACCCATTAAGATTGATTAAACCGAGTCGTTCGGCATATTGTTCCATGAGATTTGGATTTTTTTTTGCCAATTCTTTTCCCAATACTCCAAACACCTGATTGCTGCTTAAGGCAAAGCCAGTTTTAAAATCGATACTTCCGAGTAACCTTCCAGAATTTATATCTACAGGCCGATCTAAATGATCTAAATTACCGTTAAATTGTCTGCCATTCAGAGGCAACCCTTCTTCTATGGCAGCCGCCGCGATAACCGTCTTAAAGACTGAACCGGGAGTCTGAGGCATAATCATTAGATTATGGTTGCCCATACTATTTGTTTTTTCATGCCCGCCCGTCACGGACGCCATGGCCAAGATATCATTGGTCTTTACATCTAGAAGGACGATTCCACCTTTTTTCATTCCATTATTTTTAGCTATTTGCTCTGCAAGTCTTTGATAATCCTGATCGAGGGTAGTTTGAATATTAATTCTTTCACCAGATTGACTTTCATCTAAATATCGGATATCTACCCCAAACATAGGCAGGCCATTAGCTGCTTTATGATAAACCAATTTTTTACTTCCATTTCCTTGTAAAAAAATCTGAAAAGCTTTTTGCAATCCAGTTTTCCCCACTTTTGTTTGATAATTTACTGGAGTAAATCCATTTTCATTTGCAGTATCAATGTCTTCCTTATTTAATGTTAAGGAGCCAAGAAGATGTCCTGCTGGCGGATTAGAAATTTCTCCTTTCTTCTTTACGCCAATAATTCCCGGAATATGAAGATTGTTAATTTGTACGATTTGACCTGCTGTTAATTCTTTTATGGTTTCATTTTCAAAAATAAATGGTTCTTCTTCTTCCTCAAGCCTTTTCAACAATACTTCTTTATCGACCCCAAGAATGGCTGCCAATTTATCTGCAGGCCATTGTAAATGTTTAACGAATGGGAACATCACCAGAACCGATTTTTCTTGATAAGAGATTGGCTTACCCTCTCGATCAAGGAATCCACCTCTTCCATCGTCCAAAGTAATTTCATCTATTCTTTGTTTCACGCTATTTTCTAATAAATTTATCCCATGCTTAGAATATTCCTTTGGCTTTACTAACTGTATATGAATGAGCTGGGCTGTTAATAAGCTAAACAGTACTAGAAAAACAATTCCAATCCCTATTATTCTTTTTTTCATAAACACACCCCTTACCCTACCAGTTTCGACGGGGCAAGCTTATTTCAAACCAGCTAGAATAAAATAAAAAAGCACCCTTAATTGGGCGCTTTCTTGTGATTTTCTTTAAAGTTTAGATTATTGAACGGAAACGATAACGACTTCCATATCACCACCAGGAGTTGAAACTGTTACTTCATCACCAGGTTTTTTACCCATTAGGCTGCGGGCAATGGGAGA
>JAZUQD010000034.1:0-1907 GCA_045605505.1 Pradoshia sp. | reverse complement strand
TTCATTCGCTCATATTTTTATGTAATTTGGTCATACTAAACAAAAAGCAAGAGGTAAGCCATTTTCAAAATAATCTATACATTTATATCCTACCATCATCAATTATCAGGTGGCAACCCTTACGTTATAGGAATGAATGATTAGGAAACTAGGATTTTTTTAATTCAACTATACATTTCTCTAAGTAGCTTAAATAAAGAAAGTTGGGATTTGCATTGAGTTTGACACCAAAGATCTATTTCGATGAAGAGTGGGAAAAGGAGCTTGAGGAAAAGATAAATGGGGACGGTCCCTGGTGCAATTATTCTCTTTTTAAACTCGGATTGGAGGCTGAAAAGCATAATTTGATCCCGGAATTTAATGGACTCCTCGGTCCAAAGCATTTATCAGGATTCACACCTTTAGCCCATCAGCTGGAAGCAGCTACGGAAGTCATCGAAAGAATGAATGGCAAAGCGATATTAGCTGATGAAGTCGGTCTTGGTAAAACAATTGAGGCCGGCCTGATTTTAAAGGAATATATGATCCGCGGTTTAGTAAGCAAAGTTTTGATTATTGTTCCGGCTTCCCTCGTTTCCCAGTGGGCAAAAGAGCTGAATCAAAAGTTCCATATCCCTGCTGTCATCTATAGGAAAGGATATGGATGGGATTCAGAATGTATCATCACATCCATAGATACCGCTAAACGGGAGCCACATCGTTCAGCCATCTTGGAACAAACCTATGACATTGTCATCATTGATGAGGCTCATAAGTTAAAAAACAATAAAACCAAAAACTATGAATTTGCACAAAAAATTCAGAAGAAATTTTGCTTACTATTAACGGCAACGCCTATTCAGAACAAGCTTGAAGAGATATTTTATCTCGTTTCATTACTTAAGCCAGGTCATCTTGGGAGCTATGCTACATTTAACGATCGGTTTTCTGCCAAGAAACGTTCAGGGAAAGATGATGCCTATTTAAAAGAATTAGTGAATATGGTCATGATTCGGAATAAACGCCAGGATACTGGAATTGAATGGACCAGCAGAAAGGTAGAAACAATTTTTATTAATTTCACCGAAAAAGAACAAGCCCTTTATGATGGTGTTTCTTCATTTAGAAAAGAATTGCCTGATGGAATTGGAAGTACATTTTCCTCCTTAACCCTGCAACGGGAAGCATGCAGCAGTAGAGAAGCGGTTTACTTTACGCTAAAAAATATGCTGGATCGAAATCCAGATGCCGGACCAAGTTATACGCAAGCCATACATAATCTGATCAACCAGGTGGAATTAGTTGATTGTAATTCCAAAGCAAAAAAAGCGCTTGAATTGATTCACTCCATCAAGGATAAGGTGATCATTTTTACCGAGTACCGAGCCACTCAATTATATTTGCAATGGTTTCTGAAGCAAAATGGGATTACTTCTGTCCCATTCCGTGGCGGATTTAAACGGAGTAAGAAAGATTGGATGAAGGAATTATTTGAAAAGCAAGCACAGGTCTTAATTGCTACAGAAGCAGGTGGGGAAGGAATTAATCTCCAATTTTGCCATCATATTATTAACTTTGATTTACCGTGGAATCCGATGCGTCTGGAACAAAGAATCGGCCGAATTCACAGGCTTGGACAAACAGAAGATGTCCGCATTTATAATTTTGCTACCAAGAATACGATTGAAGAACATATTATGAAAATCTTATATGAAAAAATACAACTATTTGAGCGAGTGGTTGGAGAACTTGATGATATTTTAACCAGACTGGAGGTTAAGAATCTTGAAGAACATCTAACCGACATCGTCAGCAAATCAAAAACAGAAGGTGAGATGAAAATTAAAATGGATAACCTCACTTCCCTAATTGAACTTGCCCAAGATATTAAAAAGGAGATGCCTTCCCATGCAGCAACAGGAAATTCA
>JAZUQD010000033.1:0-1573 GCA_045605505.1 Pradoshia sp. | reverse complement strand
TACTCAAATGGCCAAAATGGCAGATAAACAGCTGTTTTTTCATGTGGATTTAATCAATGGATTAAAAAATGATGAATATGGTACTCAATATCTTTGTCAGGAGTTTAAACCATTTGGTGTCATATCTACAAAATCAGCGGTGATCCAAGAAGCAAAAAAACATCAGGCATTAGCTGTTCAGCGAATCTTTATGATTGATAGCCATGCGCTCGAACGCAGCTATAAGATGGTTAAAAAATCACAGCCCGATTATATTGAAGTACTTCCAGGTGCACTTCCAAATATGATTAAAGAAGTTGCAGGGGAAATTCAGCTGCCGATCTTTGCGGGTGGTTTAATCCGAACGGTTGAAGAAGCGAAAGAAGCACTTGAAGCTGGAGCTGTCTCCATAACTTCGTCTAAACGAGATCTTTGGCAGTATTTTGCAGGGGAATGAGTCGAATTCCCTATTTATTTCGTTTTTAATTGACAGCGTTTACAAATAGTTTTACACTTTATTTAAGTTAATAAGTATGTGAAAAGACATGGAGACACAGGTGACAGTATTCCTTAATAAGTAGGAATACTTTAGTGCTTGTTTCTCCATTTTTTATGAAATTATTGGATAGGGAGATGGAAGGAATGACACCATTTTGGGGTGAATTAGTAGGTACGATGATCTTGATTGTTTTTGGAGCAGGAGTATGTGCAGGAGCCAACTTAACCAAATCTTATGCTAAGGATGCTGGATGGATTGTTATTACCATTGCCTGGGGGCTTGGTGTTACGTTAGGCGTTTTTGCAGTTGGCGGCATTAGCGGTGCTCATTTAAATCCTGCTGTTACATTTGGTCTTGCGTTTAGCGGAGATTTTGCTTGGGCAGATGTACCTGGATATATTTTGGCGCAAATGATTGGAGCAATAATTGGGGCAACTCTTATTTATTTACAATACTTACCACATTGGAAAGCGACTGAAGATCCAGGGACAAAATTAGGGGTTTTCGCAACTGGTCCCGCTATTCCTCATACATTTTCAAATTTACTTAGTGAAATTATAGGAACATTTATTTTATTGCTTGGTCTGCAATTTATTGGAGCAAATAATTTTACGGAAGGCTTAAACCCTTTTGCAGTCGGTCTGTTAATTGTGGGAATCGGTATGGCTCTTGGGGGGACAACCGGTTATGCCATCAATCCGGCGCGTGACTTGGGTCCGCGTATTGCCCATGCGATTCTTCCGATTGCAGGAAAAGGCCCATCTAATTGGGGATATGCTTGGATTCCGGTTGTAGGACCTATTCTCGGCGGATCCTTGGGGGCTTTGTTCCATAAAGCGGTCTTCAATAATACACTGACAGGTGCTTTCTGGGCAGTATTAGCTGGTACTGTGGTTATCTTGGTAATCGCGTATTTTATGACTAATAAAGATTCAGAACAAGCACTTCGCCAGGCTAATAATCCGGCAAAAGCAAGGTTATAAGTTACTAACTTTGAAGAAATCGATTATAATATAAAAATTAGTAGATGGGAGATGAAAAAATTGGAGAAATATATTTTATCAATTGATCAGGGGACTACTAGCTCCAGAGCTA
>JAZUQD010000032.1:0-6974 GCA_045605505.1 Pradoshia sp. | reverse complement strand
TCCACCGTTAGTCAGTTTTTCGATTGGATTGGCATGCTTAGGAATCAGCCAAGTTTTACTGGGACAATCAAGTGAATTAATTGGCCTTTATTCTATCATGGTTTTATATGGGGTAGGATTTGCTTTCTTATTTCCTGCCATTAATTCATTATTGGTTCAATCGACTTCTGAGAGGATGCGTGGAAAGGCATATGGCTATTTTTATGCGTTGTTTTCATTAGGGGTTGTGGCTGGATCTTCAGGTCTTGGTCTACTACCTGTTTCCATAACGGTGCAATTCAGCTTAATTGGAGTTATCCTGCTTGTTTGTGCAATGGTTATGTATGTGCAGGCAAAGCAACCGAAATCGGATACTGTAAAAGAGAGTGTTGAGGGATAAATAGAATCTTTAAGCAGGAGCTGTCAGGCTCCTGTTTTTTTTATACGCCTAAAAAGCTTAGATTTTATATTAAATAAGTTGTCTTTAACTAACGGGCATTTAGCGGAAGAAGGATGTTGCTTATTTAGTGTCGAATTTAAAAGTTAATAAAGAAAAATGGGGATGGGTCTTATGAACAGAAAATACTTCTGGCTTTGGATTTCGTTGATTGCTATATTGGCATTTTTTACAGGAGAACTAGTTAATTTTATGATGCTCTTCTTAATTTTGCTTACCTTGATGGAGATAAGTGATGAGATTAAAAAGAGAAACGAACGTCCATAGTGTAAAAGTTATTAAGATTTTAAAAAGCTGAAAGAACAACAATATAAGGTCAACCAATTAACTTGGTCAACCTGATAATACGAAGGGTTAGGTTAGCAGAAAAAGGATATAAAATACTGCAAAAAAAGACGAAATTGGTGCCTTTTTATATTGGACCTATAATTGGAGTGGTTGATTTTTTGATTGGTAAAGCTTAACCAAGTATCAAACAAACAGGGCTATATAAAAGAACTTATAAGACTCGATATAATAAGCAATAATAAATAACAGAATCGCTTTTTCAGTCTGATTATATTCGAGGAGATGTTATAAATGCTTGGAGTTATTTTACTTTTGTTTTTGGGTTTGGTTACTTATCTATATGTTAAGCGCTCAAAAGAACGCGCAGTAAATCAAAATCAACAAACGGAGCTTGATACTGAATCAATGAAACTAGAAACTACACAGGGTGAAACCGTAATACAAGAGCATAAGCCCGTTAAACCTGTTGAACAATTAAAGCCGATTGAAAAGCCGAAACAAGAAACCGTTACAGTTACAATTCCTGATGGAACTACTAAGGAATATAATCTTAACTTAACACTTAATGACACCCATAGTTGCTTGATATCTGACGGCGGAAAAACTTATCATACACACGTTAATTGTTTTAAAAACTGGCCCGCAAAATATCAAGAAAATTTTGAGGGTTGGAAAGTAACAACAATAGATGAGGCAGAGAAAATGGGCTATAGAAAATGCAACTATTGTAATGAAGCTGATAGAACGGAATGGGACTATTACAAAGACGATAAACCCGTTAAAACATTCACTGTCACGCATAAGGATGAATATGCCATTACAGAGATCTATAACGTGGGTGATGAAGTAAATATGGACCATGATTTTGAGAAGGAAAAGGACACGTTAGAAATAGGCTTTGAGGAAATTTGTTATATGCCAAAAAGCGCAAGAGATTTCTTTGATGAAAATTACGGCAGTTACAAAATGTTTGTGTTAGATGTGTATGAAAATGACAATGGAAAAGTGAAGTTTAAGATTGGAATATTTGATGAATTAGGGGAGAATAATTGAATATAAAGTATTAAACCGCCTAATGATAGGCGGTTTTTGTTATATAAAAGGCGGGTTATCCTTGCTGGATTCTGTTTTGAAGTACGTAAATATTTTTCATCATATGACATAAAAAAAAACGACCCTCTAGAGGGTACGTTTCATTAAGCGTTTAGTTGGTTTACTTTTTTCATTAGACGAGATTTTTTACGAGCAGCAGCATTTTTGCTGATTAAGCCTTTAGTTGCAGCTTTATCAAGTCCTTTAACAGCAGCAACGATAGATTCGTTAGCAGTAGTAGCATCGTTAGTAGCGATAGCAGTTTCTACTTTTTTAACGGTTGTACGTACTGCATTTTTTTGAGCGATATTGTTAGCTCTAGCAGTTTCGTTAGTTTTAACGCGTTTAATAGCTGATTTGATATTAGCCATTCTATTCACCTCCAGAAGAACCGAGATTATGTCAACTCGATATTCTAATCAAATAACATTCACAACATATGATATTCTATCAAAATGTATGTCTTTATGCAATACTCAGATGCATCAAATCGAAAAAAACCATTAGAATAAATGGTTTTTCCTGTTAAGCATGGGATCTTTACATAATTAAAAGAATGAGAAAGAAGTAATAAGGTAAAAATACCTCTTATAGATCATTACAGGGGGTAATCGTTTGAATAAAGATTTAGATATGAGTCAGTATCAAGTTAGGACAGATCTAGCTATAGAGGCACGTGAACTGGCTATTCCACTCTCAGATGCTCCGAACAAATCTAATATTGAAGGAGTCATTTTAAAAGAGAAAGAAATGGACGGAATTAAATTATCGCATGTTGAAATAACAAAAGAAGGCGAAAAACAAGTAGGGAAAAAAGAGGGTTTTTATATAACTATGGAAGTTCAGGGGATTCGTGAACAGGATTCCGAGCTCCAAAAAAAAGTGGAAGCTGTATTTGCTAAACAACTGGCTTATCTAATCGAAAGAATGGGATTAACCTCAGAAGCGCATTGTCTTGTTGTTGGGTTGGGAAATTGGCATGTAACGCCAGATGCGCTAGGGCCGACGGTGACGGATAATCTGATTGTAACTAGACACCTTTTTAAATTTCAACCTGAAGCTGTTTCCAAAGGGTTTCGTCCGGTCAGCGCTATATCTCCGGGAGTTATGGGTGTTACGGGAATTGAAACAAGCGATATTATCAAAGGGATCGTAGGAAATATACAGCCAGATTTTATCATTGCAATCGATGCGTTGGCGGCTCGTTCGATAGAGCGTGTAAATACCACGATTCAAATTACAGATACCGGGATTCACCCCGGATCCGGCGTGGGTAATAAGCGGAAAGAACTTAGCAAGGAAACATTGGGAGTACCGGTTATCTCAATCGGTGTACCGACAGTGGTGGATGCCGTATCCATCACCTCAGATACGATTGATTATATTTTGAAACACTTTGGACGAGAGTTAAAAGAAGGAGACCGTCCTTCTCGTGCTCTTACTCCAGCTGGGATGACTTTTGGAGAGAAACGTAAATTAACGGAAGAAGATTTGCCTGAAGAGGAGCACAAAAAGACGTTTCTTGGTATTGTAGGTACACTTTCCGATGAAGAAAAGAGAATGCTGATACGTGAAGTGCTTTCCCCTTTGGGACATAATTTAATGGTTACGCCAAAGGAAGTCGATGTATTCATAGAAGAAATGGCAAATCTTATAGCTAATGGAATGAATGCGGCATTACATGAGGCAATAAATCAAGATAATACGGGCTATTACACACATTAATCTAGTTATGGTTCTAGTTACTCTATCAAAGCATACAATTTACTAGAATGCTTCCTGAAAGGGTGGAACCATGAAAGCCAAAAAAACTAGTTTTTTCGTAGTAGCACTTCAAGCAGCCACCACTATTCGTTTAATCATTTTCATTCTTATTACAATGATTGTACTTTTTTTGATAACTGGCTTACTGACATCACTCAAACCGGAATATCGACCTAGCTCCGATTCGGTTAATGAAGCAGCCGGACAAGTTCCAGGGAAATTCTTGTACAAATATTTAGGGAAAGGGAATATGTATTTTTTGCAATCCTACCCAGATGAAGAAACGGAATCAGTTACGACTCAAATATTTCAATCTTTAACAAATATTTCATTGAATGATCCGCGCAGTTTACTAGGTCATGAGTTACCGGGATATTCCTTGTTCGATGGAGAAATATTAGTAGCAGGCGAAGGAACCAATTATACAAATATGCCAATTGAATCTGGTCCATCAGAGGAAGCTATGGAAAAAGATACAGAGACTGAGGAGATTGTAAAGGAAGAAGAGTCTGAAAAGACGAATCCATCTCAATCTCCTCTACAAAAAACAAAAGAAGAAGTCATGTATATTTATTTTTCACATACAAGAGAATCGTACCTTCCTTTATTAAAAGGAGTAACTAATCCTGATTCAGCCTTTCATTCGAAAGCAAATGTAACGCTTGTGGGTGAAAAACTGAAAAAGTCTTTGGAAGCGAAAGGCATTCTGTCTAAGGTAGATAAGACGGATGTTAATGCCATATTGAACAAGAAAGGGCTGCAATATGGAAGTTCTTACAGCCAAGCTCGAAATCTGGTGGAAGAAGTAATAGCCACGGATAAAAATATCAAATATTTTATTGATGTTCATCGTGATTCACAGCGAAAAAAAGTGACGACCGTCACGATCGATGGCAAAGCATATGCTAGATTATGCTTCATTATTGGTGGCGAAAACCCTAATTATGAACAGAACTTAAAGCTGGCTAAGGAAATACACAAGAAAATCTCCGAGAAATATCCCGGTTTAAGCCGCGGGGTCTTTGAAAAAAGAGGCGCAGGAACGAATGGAAAGTTTAATCAGGATTTATCTGGAAATGCAATGTTAGTGGAAGCTGGCGGAGTAGACAATACATTAAATGAATTAAATGCATCAATGGACGTATTGGCGGGTGCATTGGCTGAGCACTATTGGAATGCCGAGTCTGTACAGGGGGAAGTGGCAGAATAAGTAAAGGAGATTGCTTGAGATGGGTAAATTTATTTTAAAAGTAAGTATGCTTTTTTTTCTCCTTCTCTTCGGGGTCATACTGGGAATGCAATTGGCTAATCAAAATATGAAAAAAATGCAAGGGTATGATGACCCCAAAATGTATGAAGCTTTTACAATCGATAAACAGGAGGATGGAGAGATTAATGCCACTGTTCTTGGAAACCAGGTATCTACAACTGACCTGGAAGAAAAGAAGAAAGAAATGGAAGAATGGAAAGCATTTAATGTTTTATCGAGTGCGGGGAAAGGAATATCTAATGCTTTTACTGGTCTATTCAAGGGAATGGCCGACATTATATCAGAGGAATAATGAGTGAATAGAGCTCGTACGGACCGCTTTTATACTCCGCGAGCTTTCTTTATTTGTATTTAATTCCCCTCATTTTTCCTAAACCGTTTACGGTTTGAATTTTTTTCTGCTATAATCAGTAATATCTGTGTTTGAAAGTAACAGGAGTGAACAGAATGAATAATCAGGAACGGCTAAAGAGACAAAGCAAGATCCGTAACTTTTCGATTATTGCCCATATTGACCATGGGAAATCGACCTTAGCGGACAGAATTTTAGAAAAAACCAATGCTCTAACGTCCAGAGAGATGAAGGACCAGCTTCTTGACTCTATGGATTTGGAAAGAGAGCGCGGAATTACAATCAAATTGAATGCTGTTCAATTAAAATACAAGGCAAAAGATGGTGAAGAATATATTTATCATCTAATTGATACTCCAGGACACGTAGACTTTACGTATGAAGTATCCAGAAGTTTGGCTGCCTGTGAAGGCGCTGTGTTAGTGGTCGATGCTGCACAGGGAATTGAAGCACAAACCTTGGCCAATGTTTATTTGGCCTTAGACAATGATTTAGAGATTTTGCCGATTATTAATAAGATTGATTTGCCGAGTGCAGATCCGGAACGTGTTCGAGGTGAAATTGAAGATGTGATTGGTCTGGATGCATCAGAAGCTGTCCTTACCTCTGCAAAAGCTGGTATCGGGATTGAAGAAATTCTTGAACAAATTGCAGAAAAAGTACCTGCTCCAACGGGTGATCCAGAGGCTCCTTTAAAAGCATTGATCTTTGATTCACTTTATGATGCCTATCGTGGAGTCGTTGTATCCATTCGTGTAATGGAGGGAACGGTTAAACCAGGCGATAAAATCAGAATGATGGCAACTGGTAAGGAATTTGAAGTTCTCGAAGTGGGTGTCCACACTCCAAAAGCAACATTATGCGATGAATTAACAGTGGGTGATGTTGGATTCCTGACTGCGGCAATTAAAAATGTCGGCGATACACAAGTCGGGGACACAATCACGAATGCCAAAAATGGCGCGACAGAACCATTACCGGGATATCGCCGTATGAATCCAATGGTTTATTGCGGTTTATATCCAATTGATACTGCAAAATTTAACGACTTACGAGAAGCGCTTGAAAAATTAGAGCTTAATGATTCTTCTCTGCAATATGAACCTGAAACCTCCCAAGCACTTGGATTTGGATTCCGTTGCGGATTCCTAGGGTTATTGCACATGGAAATTATCCAGGAAAGAATTGAACGTGAATTTAATATTGACTTGATTACGACAGCTCCGAGCGTAATTTATAAGGTTAAAATGACAGACGGCAGTGAGATTAATATTGATAATCCATCCAATATGCCTGATCCACAAAAGATTGAACGTATTGAGGAGCCATATGTAAAAGCGACTTTGATGGCACCAAATGATTTTGTCGGTGCGATTATGGAGCTATGTCAATTGAAGCGGGGGAATTTCATTGACATGCAATATGCTGATGAGAACCGCGTGACAATTATTTATGAACTTCCATTATCCGAAATTGTTTATGATTTCTTTGACCAATTAAAATCAAATACAAAAGGATATGCATCTTTTGACTATGAGTTAATTGGGTATCAAGAATCTAAACTGGTTAAAATGGATATCTTGCTGAATGGTGAAACTGTTGATGCATTGAGCTTTATCGTTCATAGAGATTTTGCGTATGAGCGTGGTAAGATTATTGTAGAAAAGTTGAAGGAGCTTATTCCTCGACAACAATTTGAAGTGCCTATACAGGCTGCAATCGGCAATAAAATTATTGCGCGTTCTTCTATTAAAGCAATGAGGAAGAATGTA
>JAZUQD010000031.1:0-1528 GCA_045605505.1 Pradoshia sp. | reverse complement strand
ATCCGTCAGGGTAACGCGATAACCCTCTTCAGCCAGCTTAAGCGAATATTTCCCTGGGCCTGCTCCATTGTCCAAAACAGTCCCTGATGGAGTTAAATATTTTTTCATATAATGCCAATTCACCTGAAACTCAATTGGTTCCCTTTCTAATCTGCCCCACTCATCAAATTCACTATAGTAATCAACAATCTCATTCATACCGATCCCCCTTTAAATCTTCAAAACGATTTGACTACTTATGTTCAAGAAAGAGAGCTTAAAACCCTCCTAATTGTTAAAAATATTATTCGTGAAGCAGATAAACAACCATTCTCACTATGCATGTGATTTGTGATAAAAATCCGTCAAGAAGAATAAATACCATAGAACAATCAATGACCTGTCTCCAAGTCTACTGAATGAACCTACTACTAGTAGAGAATAAACCTATATTACAGAAGATTTCATTTCTGCCATTCCATAAAAAAAGCCACTCAAATTGACTCCAATTGAGCGGCAAAAACATTCACTTTTTGAACTGAATCCTGATTTATTTCTCTTTTAATTCATCCATACTCTTATCACTGATATTAATTGCTCCAGGTTAATTGGTTTACTGATATAGTCTGATGCACCAGCCGCCAGGCATTTTTCACGATCGCCCTTCATTCCTTTTGCTGTTAAGGCAATAATCGGCAGTGATGCAAACTCTGAATTCTGACGAATACGTTTCATCGTCTCATATCCGTTTAATTCAGGCATCATAATGTCCATCAGAATCATATCAATCTGGCAATCCTTTTTTAGAATCTCTAAGCATTCGATTCCATTATGAGCGACTAAGACTTCCATTTTCTTTTTTTCAAGAACTGCTTTTAGTGAGTATATATTACGCTGATCATCATCTGTAATAAGTACTCTTTTTCCATGGAGTATGTCCAATTGGATATCATTTGTTTCTTTATCCACAGCTACTTGTGCAATCGTTTGACTATATTGGTTCTCTTCATCTACAGATTTATTTTCCTGCTCCTGTAGATTTGGAATATAAATAGTAAATGTACTGCCTTTTCCTACTTCACTTTCAACAAATATATAACCATTAAGCAAATCAGTTATTTTTTTGCAGATTGATAGACCTAAACCTGTACCGCCGTATTTTTGTACGGTAGATCCATCTCCCTGTTGAAAGGCTTCAAAAATGGTTTGTTGCTGTTTTTTAGGGATTCCTATTCCGGTATCCTTTACTACAACCTTTATCCACTCATCAGAATGGCTCGTATCATGAACGCCTTTTTCATCACGTGTATGGATTATGTTTTCCACTTTTACAGTCACTGAGCCTTGTTCTGTGAACTTTATAGCATTGGATAATAAGTTTTTTACGATCTGCTGAATTTTTTGTACATCTGTATAGAAATAGGAAGGCATATACTCATCTATTTCAATGGTGAAACCAAGTTGTTTTCTTTCGGCTTGTGGCGAAAATATATTTAAGGTTTCAACTAACTCACTGATGTTCATTTTGCTATATGTGATTTCAGACTTT
>JAZUQD010000030.1:0-2004 GCA_045605505.1 Pradoshia sp. | reverse complement strand
TTGTAGCTGTATTGGATGATGGGTTTGACTTACAGCACCCTGATCTGAAGGATCGCTTTGTTAAACCGTATGATGTTTTAACAGGATCTAAAACATCCATGCCTGCTAGTCAACACGGTACTCATGTTTCTGGAATTATCGCAGCGTCTATTGATAATGGTGTTGGCGGTACAGGTGTAGCACCAGAGACAAAAATCATACCGGTTAACGTATTCTTTAAATCAATGGCATTTACGTCAGACATTATTAAAGGTATTCAATATGCAGTGAATTCTGGTGCTGACGTTATTAATATGAGCCTGGGGACTAGTCAGTATTCTAAAGCTTTTGATGAAAGTGTACAGGCTGCCTATAAAAAAGGAGTCCTCATAGTAGCTGCTTCGGGGAATGATTCATTAGCGGAGTCGAATTACCCAGCAGCTTACAAGAATGTGCTTTCTGTGGCAGCAACAACAAAGAATGATACAAAAGCATATTATTCAAATTATGGAGCAACGATTGATATTGCAGCGCCGGGAAGCGAGATTGTCTCTACTTTGCCAAAAGGTAAATATGGAAAAATGTCAGGAACATCAATGGCTTCACCGGTGGTCGCTGGCGTAGCTGCATTAATTTTGGCTAAAGAGCCTCATCTGACGAATGAACAGGTGGCTTACCGGTTAAAACAGACAGGCACTGCCATGAAACATCCAAAAACGAACAAAACTTATCACTATAAACGAGTGAATGCTCAAAAAGCACTGATGTATCGTTTGTTGGCGTCCCCGCAGGTAAGTCAAATCACGGATAAGGATACTAAAGTTACCTTATCTTACAAATCAGCTTTTAAAGGAAGTATTTTGGTTTCTGGCAAAAAGTTAAAAGCCGTTGATTATAAAGGACCTTTCTCAGTTAAGCTCACTATTCCTAAGCAAAAAGCCAATCAGATTGTTTCAGTCAAGCTGGTGGATGAAAAGGGAAATGAAAGCTGGCCGGTAAACAGGAAGGTAAAGGATGTAACCGCGCCAAGTAAACCAACCGTAAACATGGTAAAGGACAATAGCAAAACCATCACAGGTAAAGCTGAAGTGGGAGCATCCATCACGGTAAAAAAGGGGAGTGCCATTGTCGCTAAGGGTAAAGCCGATAAAAGGGGCACGTTCAAGACTTCAATGAAATCCCTTTTAAAAGCGGGTACCAAGCTAACCATTCAAGTAACAGATGGCGCTGGTAATAAAAGTCCGGAAGTAACCGTAACGGTTAAAGATAAGACAGCTCCAAAGCTTAAGCAAGTGAATAAATTTACGGTTAAATCAACCTCAGTAAAAGGCACATCGGAACCAAATGCTAAGGTCACCATTAAGGTTGGGAAAAAGGTGATTGGCTCAGGTAAGGCAGCTAAATCCGGGGTGTTTTCCATTAAAGTAAAAAAACAAAAGGCCAACACGACTTTACATGTTTATTTGAAAGATTCAGCTGGTAATACGAGTAAGGCCATTAAATTAAAGGTAAAGAAAAATTAGATATAGAGTAGATGTATTGCCCAAATTTTAAATGTTGAACTATAGGGGGAAGAACATGAAACGTGTCCTGGCGATTTTTGTAATGTTTACAGTGTTAATGGCTTTTGTAAAGCCGGATGTTAGTTTAGCGGCCATCAAAGAAGCAGATTTGGAGACCTTTAGTAAAGCGGAAGGCTTCAAAAATGCTGCAGAATTCAAAAATTATTATCTGCATTATTTCTATGAGTATGAATTAGAAGAGATCTCTTCGGTTGAAGAGTTAAAACGAATTTTAGGTCCAAGGCTTACCGAAGCTAGTGTAGAAAAGCTTATATTTGAGTATGGATTTAATGATCGTGAAGAATTGACTGAGATGTTAATCGGATATGATGAACTGGAAAAAGGGAAAACAATTGAGGAAACCTTTATTTATTTGAATGCGCTTAAAGGCATTTTAATTTTCTTTGAAGAAAGACAGACTCCGATTACAGAAGATACTTTAAATGATGTTCTGGAAGTGTTT
>JAZUQD010000029.1:0-11480 GCA_045605505.1 Pradoshia sp. | reverse complement strand
GTAATAATCCTGAGACATTAGGTACGACCGCAGCCAATCGTCTGATCGAGCGCGGGGCAAAGGAATTAATTGAAAAGGTTAAAGAGGAGATGGAAAGCTAAATGAAGCATTCCATGTTTCTTCGGAATAAAGGTGTACTGGTTACAAGAGAAGAATCGCAGGCCGAACAATTGTGTGCCATGATTGCTGAGCATGGAGGGGTACCAATTAAGGTACCTCTTATTTCGTTTCAAAAGCCTGATTCAGTTCAGCTTAAGTTGGCTAAGGAAAAGTTGAATAGACTAAATTCCTTTGACTGGCTCGTTTTTACAAGCAAGCCGGGAGTTGATCTTTTTTGTGAGATGATGAACGAGATGGATTACGAAGGAATCTATCCAAAAATAGCTGCCATAGGAAAAAAAACAAAGGCAGCTTTAGAAAAACATGGCTTGGAGGTTGCTTTTATCCCGCCGAAATATGTGGCTGAATCCTTTTTGCCTTCGTTTATGGAAGTAGTGGACAAGAGGGAATCAGTCCTTATTTTAAAGGGTGACTTGGCGAGGGATTACCTATTTAATGGATTGACCGCTGCGGGAATTCATACAGAAGAGTCAATTATTTACTCTAACCGTATGCCCGCTGAAAGTGAACAAGCATTAGTAGATTCACTTATCAATAAAAAGGTTGATATTCTCTTATTTACTAGCCCTTCGACTGTTAATAATTTTGTGAAAATCGCGAAAAAACATAATTTATTTACCTCTATGACAGATAAAGTAATCGTCGCCATTGGGCCGGTCACGAAAAAAAGAGCAGAAGAGTTTGGTATGACTGTCACTTTATGTCCAAAGCAATATACCATTGATGATATGTTGAAAGAATTAGCGCAGTACTACTCATAATAAGGAGGCTCCTAAAATGGCCAATATTGAATTTAATCGACACAGAAGATTAAGAAGAAATGAAACAATGAGAGCGCTAGTGCGCGAAACTCATTTGCATGTAGATGATTTTATTTATCCAATTTTTATTACAGAAGGAACAAATGAAAAAAATCCGGTTTCTTCCATGCCTGGAATCTATCAATTTTCAATGGATCGCTTGAAAGAGGAAATGGATGAAGTGGTTTCACTTGGCATTAAATCTGTTATTCTCTTTGGTGTACCGAATGAGGAAAATAAGGATGAATGTGGAACTGGCGCATTTCATACACATGGAATTGTCCAAAAAGGCATTCGATTCGTAAAAGAAAATTATCCTGAAATCCTGGTTGTTGCGGATACTTGTTTATGTGAATACACAAGTCATGGTCACTGTGGAATGGTTGAAAATGGTGAAATCTTAAATGATGAAAGCCTTGAGTTGCTTGTAAAAACAGCTATCAGCCAGGTAGAAGCTGGGGCTGATATTATTGCTCCTTCTAATATGATGGATGGATTTGTGGCTGCGATTCGCCAGGGTCTTGATGAATCAGGCTACCAGCACATTCCAATCATGTCCTATGCGGTTAAATACGCATCTGCATTTTATGGTCCATTCCGTGAAGCGGCAAACGGGGCACCCCAATTTGGTGATAGAAAATCCTATCAAATGGATTATGCGAATCGTATTGAAGCGCTGCGTGAAGCTGAATCTGATGTCGCAGAAGGGGCAGATTTCCTCATTGTGAAGCCGGCTCTTGCTTTCCTTGATATCATTCGTGATGTGAAGAATACAGTAAATCTGCCTCTTGTAGCTTATAATGTAAGTGGAGAGTATTCGATGGTTAAAGCGGCAGGTGCAAATGGCTGGATCGACGAAAAAGCCATTGTAATGGAAATGCTCACTGGTATGAAACGTGCCGGTGTAGATTTAATCATTACTTACTTTGCAAAAGATGCAGCTAAATGGTTGAAAGAATCAAATTAATTCCATATATAAAGGAGATTGCAGCATATGCGTTCATATGAAAATTCTAAGAAAGCATTCCAGGAATCTATAAATTTATTACCAGGCGGTGTAAACAGTCCGGTTCGTGCTTTTAAATCAGTTAATATGGATCCGATTTTTATGGAAAAGGGAAAAGGATCAAAAATCTATGATATTGATGGCAATGAATATATAGATTATGTTCTTTCCTGGGGCCCTCTAATTCTTGGCCATGCAAACGATCGGGTAGTAGAAGCTATTAAACGGGTTGCTGAGACAGGGACAAGCTTTGGTGCGCCAACACTAATGGAGAATAAATTGGCACAGCTAGTCATTGATCGTGTGCCTTCCATTGAAATGATTCGAATGGTATCCTCCGGAACAGAAGCGACTATGAGTGCACTTCGTTTGGCAAGAGGATACACGGGTCGAGATAAAATCCTTAAGTTTGAAGGATGTTATCATGGGCATGGAGATTCATTGCTCATTAAAGCAGGTTCTGGTGTTGCTACATTAGGCTTGCCGGATAGCCCGGGAGTTCCAGAAGGTATTGCGCGGAATACGATTACGGTTCCGTACAATGATCTTAAGAGTGTCGAAGTTGCTTTTGAGCAATTTGGTGATGATATCGCAGCCGTTATTGTAGAGCCAGTTGCAGGCAATATGGGGGTGGTACCTCCACTACCAGGTTTCTTGCAGGGATTAAGAGATATCACTGAGACTCACGGATCTTTATTAGTTTTTGATGAAGTTATGACTGGTTTCCGTGTTGCTTATCAATGTGCACAAGGGCATTTTGATGTCACTCCAGACTTAACTTGTCTTGGAAAAGTAATTGGTGGTGGACTTCCGGTAGGAGCATTCGGCGGTAAGAAAGAAATTATGAGTCAAATTGCACCAAGTGGATCGATCTACCAAGCCGGAACATTATCAGGTAACCCGATTGCGATGACTGCAGGGTATGAAACATTAATACAGCTAACTGAAGATACGTATAAAGAGTTTGGTAAGAAAGCGGACTTCTTAGAGGCAGGGTTTAAAGAAGCAGCTGAAACGTATGATGTACCATTAACTTGTAACCGTGCAGGCTCCATGATTGGCTTCTTTTTCACGAATGAACCTGTTACAGATTACGAGTCTGCTAAACAATCGGATCTTCAATTTTTTGCGGAGTATTATAAAGAAATGGCGGAAAATGGTGTCTTCTTACCACCTTCGCAATTTGAAGGAATCTTTCTTTCTGTTGAACACAGTGATGAAGACATTCAAAGAACTATACAGGCAGCTCAAAAAGCGTTTAAAGCAATTAAACGATAAAGTTCAACTAATGCATGGCGGAGCTTTCATCCCTTTCGTGCATTAGTTAAACTAACCCGGGTTCTTACTGGCGTTAATCTCTCACTTACTCGTTATTGCTTCTGCTAACGTTTGAAGTAGGAGTCATAACGGCTAGTGTGAACGGGATAAAATGACTTATCTAGTGGATCTCCAGAGTGTTAACTCTGGAGATTTTTTATTTTTTTGGGCATACGTTTAAGAAAGAACATATTTTCTGCATCTTACGCATAGGTTGATAATGGCATTTAGATGAAAAGGGCTGGAAGGAGGAAAATGTGTGTCTGAGGAAAATACATCGTTATTACGATTTTCATTAGAAGAGAGTGTGTGGTTCCAAAGAGGACAGAAAGTTGATGTACTCTATTCGATCTCACTTGCACCAAATGTTTCAGCTCATCAAGTAGAACAGTATATCATTCTTAAAGGTACTCTGGATTTAATGGGGGAGTATAAGCCGGCTGAAGCAAATGAACAGGAAGAGGGAGAGGATGATCCGTTTCGGCGTTATGTTTCTGTAATCGACCAAGGGGAGCACCATTTATATGAATTTCACCAGCAATTTCCAGTCGATATTACGATTCCTGCAGAAAGAGTCCGGGATATGGATGAACTTAATGTAGGTGTTCATACATTTGATTATAAGCTGCCGGAAAAAGGATATCTACAGATTACAGCAGATTTGTGGATTGGGGGAGTATATGAGGATCTTCCTCATGAACAGCAGCAAGTGGCAGAGACAGAGGAACGAGAGGAAACATCACATTATCAAAATGAAACATCACAAAGATACGTGGAAGAACAGCATCCGCATCTATGGAATGAAGCGGTTGAAGCGGAAGAAGAGTCTGCAGAGGAAATTACCATTCAGGCAGACATTCATTATGAGCAAGAGGACGAACAGGAGGAAGAACCTTTATACCGATTGAATTCTGTTGAAGATAGAGTAGAAGATGGGCATGAGTCAAAAAAACAGATTGAACCATCTGAACAATTTCTCGATAGTTATACTCCTTTTACGCCGCCTGCAGATCCTTATGATGAATTAGATAACCATTTTTATGTGGAAACAAAACTATCACCCCAAGCTAATCAACAAAAAACAGATGATGAGGTCCTGTCAGATGAAGAATCAGAGGGGAAGGAATACTCTCCTTTTGCGTTTGAACGAGAACCAGTAGTTAATCGAGAGAATCAGGAGGATGTAAAGCAATCGTTTTCAATTCCAAGTGATCCTGCATTTGACGAAGAGCCGCCCAAATTAAATGAAGGATCGTCCTTGAATAACCTATCTGAATCTGAGGAAAGTTCAGTGGATAACAGAGTACACCATCCACAATCTCACATGGAAGAACAGCCGGATTTAACAGAAACTACAGAAGAAGCGGAAACGAGTGTATCCAAGGTACGTGAAACGAAAGAAAAGCAGGCATACAATAAGTATGCTGAGAAACAATACCGTTCAAATGAACACTCTTCAGAAAAGAAAAAAAGAGAAAATGAAAATATGAACACAGATCAAACGGAAGATAAACCTAATTCACCCCTCTATGATTTATTTACACAGCAGGAAGAAACCCAGCGAGCAAAAGTTAGAGTATGTATTGTTCAGCACGGGGACAGTATTGAACTTCTAGCCAACCGATATAAAACAAGTGTCCAGCATATCTCAAGAATAAATGGACTGGAATTAGCAACTGATCTTAAAGCTGGTCAGGTGATTTATATACCTGAAGCTGCTGCTTCTTATAAATAATAGGTTCAGTTAACAGCAGAGCACAGCATTAATGGCTCTGCTTTTTTAGTAGATATCTATAAAGTAGAGCTGATGTTCAGGTGTTTTTTTAAAAGAAAAGAGTATATGCGTACTGATTTTTAGACAATTACTAGAGCCTTGTTGATTTAGCTAGATTTCCAAAAAGGCACAAGCAGAAAGGGTGCCATAGGGATGTTAAGAAAAGATCAGGAATGGATGACTGATTTTCTGAAAAATTATCAATTGGAACTTGAATTTTATGAGGATTTTGGAAAGGTAAAGAAAGTATATACGAATAATGGTATATTTGCAGTTAAAACCATCCCGGCTACCAAAGGATTCGATTTTATCAAAAATGTACAGAACCTTTATCAAAACGGATATAACCGTATTGTACCCATCTTTCCTGCAAAAGATGGAAGATATGGCGTATTAACACGTGATAAAATCAGTTATCTTATGCCTTGGCTGCCGGATGAACATGTGGAGGAACGAACAGAACGACATCAGCAAATGTTCAGGGAACTGGCTAGAATGCACACATTATCCGTTAAGGAGATTAGCACGACGAAAGAAGAAAGGGAAGAGCATTTCGAAAAAACAGTCAAGGAATGGGAAGAACAGAAGGAATTTATCCGTGAAATGGTTATTTCAATCGAAAAGAAATGGTATATGTCCCCTTTTGAACAATTATTTTGTATGTGCTTTTATGACTTATCCCAGGCTTTGACGTATTCATTAGATAAACTCAAGGTTTGGTTTGAGATTACAAAGGAAGAAGAAAAAGTACGCAGTGTTGTCACACATGGAAACGTATCGATTCACCATTTTTTATATAGCGAAAATGGATATGGTCATTTTATCAATTTTGAACAAACGAAAACGGCTCCTCCCTATTTTGACCTATTACCGTTCGTGGTTAAACAGTTAAAAACGTATCCAATCCAGGGGGAGGAAATCGTGGATTGGATTTATCTGTATCTGAGGTATTTCCCGTTTAAGGAAGGAGAATTGAACTTATTTTTATCTTATTTGGCTTATCCAGCTAATTGTATCAAGGTGGTTGAACAATATGCGAGAAAAAAAGATAAACAGGATGAGCTGCAATTTTGTCGGAAATTCCAAAGGCAGTATTGGTTATTAAAAAATATTGAATATATTATCATGAGAATGGAGCAGATAGAAGAAAGTAAAAAGTCGAAGGTTGAAACGAATCAATAAAGATGATGAATGGATTGCACAGGAATATTAATCCCCCACTTACCGAGCTGATGATAGTCACACCATACAAAAACCAGGTTGATTCCACCTGGTCTAAACTAAAGATTTAAAGAGATTAGAGAATGTCAAAGTGAAAAGCTAATGCAAGACCAATCAGTAAAAATAAAAGGAATATATCAAAAGTGGTTGGAAAAAAGAAGGTTCTGATCCCTTGAAAGACAGCGAATGGTATTGAGAATTGCTGTAGGATATTTCTTGTATTCCGGACCCATGGAGGCATCTTATATTGATTCACCTTTTTTCGCATGTAAATTCCCCCTTTATGATAGGTTATAAGATATTGCCTTAATGGGTGACTGTCCATAAGGAACGAATCTACATCATTCCAAAATTTGATGCAGCTGCAGGCGTCAAGCGGCTGAATAAAAAATAAAAAAATGGTCAACAATGATTGACGAGTAGATGTATACTTATGTATGATAACAGTATTAAAAAAATGATTTCTAACTAAATAGAATATCGAGTAAAAGCTTTGAACGGGAAGAGTATGTGATGAAGACTGTAAGAGAGAGGAATCCATCGGCTGCAAGATTCCTACAGTGACCGTCATCGCAGAAGGTCGCCCAGGAGCTGTTTTCTGTGAACGTGTAAACCAGTAGCGGATAACCGGTGAAGAACCGTTAAAGGAATGAAGTGTCAACACTACTGTTATTTGTGTTGGAACAAAGGTGGTACCGCGAGACATACCGTTTCGTCCTTTTTTACAGAGGATGAAACGGTTTTTTTTATTGGATTTTTCACCAAAGTATGAATAAAAAGGAGAATGAAATATGGAGCACCAAACGGATATTGGAATGCCAACCAAATATGATCCGCAGTCAATTGAAAAAGGAAGATATGACTGGTGGTTACAGGGCAAATTCTTTGAAGCAGGACAGGATAAGCAAAAACAACCGTATACGATTGTCATTCCTCCTCCAAATGTAACGGGTAAACTTCATTTGGGCCATGCATGGGATACGGCATTACAGGATATTTTGACAAGAATGAAAAGAATGCAAGGGTATGACGTTTTATGGCTGCCAGGTATGGACCATGCCGGAATTGCAACCCAGGCAAAAGTAGAAGAGAAACTCCGTAATCAAGGTAGTTCTCGTTATGATTTAGGACGTGAAAAATTCGTTGAAGAGACATGGAAATGGAAAGAAGAATACGCATCCCATATCCGTGAACAATGGGCAAAAATTGGCTTAGGCCTCGATTATTCACGCGAACGTTTTACTCTGGATGAGGGGCTTTCAAAAGCGGTTCGTGAAGTTTTCGTTAAACTTTATGAAAAAGGGCTTATTTACCGCGGTGAATATATAATTAACTGGGATCCAAGCACAAAAACAGCGATATCTGATATTGAAGTTATTCATAAAGAAGTTAAAGGTGCCTTTTATCATATGCGCTACCCTCTTGCTGATGGCAGCGGACATATTGAAGTGGCAACGACTCGCCCGGAAACAATGCTTGGTGATACAGCGGTTGCTGTGCACCCAGAAGATGATCGTTATAAACACCTAATCGGAAAAACAGTTATCCTGCCGATTGTAGGAAGAGAAATTCCAATCGTTGGCGATGAGTATGTTGAAATGGATTTCGGATCCGGTGTTGTTAAAATTACACCGGCACATGATCCTAACGACTTTGAAGTAGGAAACCGTCATAATCTTGAACGTATTCTAGTGATGAATGAAGATGGCACAATGAATACAAAAGCGGGTAAATATGAAGGGATGGATCGCTTCGATTGCCGTAAGCAAATTGTTAAAGATCTTCAGGATCAAGGAGTGTTATTCAAAATTGAAGAGCATATCCATCAGGTTGGTCACTCTGAAAGAAGCGGTGCCGTAGTAGAACCTTATCTATCCACACAATGGTTCGTTAAAATGGGACCTTTGGCTGAGCGTGCAATTGAATTGCAATCAACAGAAGGTAAAGTAGAATTCGTACCGGAACGTTTTGAAAAAACGTACTTGAACTGGATGGATAATATTCATGACTGGTGTATTTCTAGACAGCTATGGTGGGGACATCGTATACCAGCTTGGTACCATAAAGAAACTGGTGAAGTATACGTTGGAATGGAAGACCCTGCAGATATCGAAAACTGGACTCAGGATAATGATGTGTTGGACACATGGTTCAGTTCTGCGTTATGGCCGTTTTCTACAATGGGCTGGCCAGATACAGATTCAGAAGACTTTAAACGTTACTATCCAACAGCAGCACTTGTAACTGGATACGACATTATTTTCTTCTGGGTATCAAGAATGATTTTCCAAGGAATCGAGTTTACTGGAGAGCGTCCGTTTAAAGATGTATTGATTCATGGCCTTGTACGTGATGAAAATGGTAAAAAAATGAGTAAATCACTTGGCAATGGTGTAGATCCAATGGAGGTTATTGAGAAATATGGTGCGGATTCACTGAGATATTTCTTAACAACTGGAAGCTCACCTGGTCAGGATTTACGTTTCAGCTATGAAAAAGTAGAATCTGTTTGGAACTTTGCCAATAAGATTTGGAATGCTTCCCGTTTCTGCTTAATGAATATGAATGGTCTGAAGTATGAAGAAGTCGATTTAACAGGTGAAAAATCTGTTGCTGATAAATGGATTTTAACTCGTTTAAATGAAACCATTGAAACCGTAACAAGATTGGCAGATAAATACGAATTCGGTGAAGTAGGTCGTGCCTTGTACAACTTCATTTGGGATGATTTCTGTGATTGGTACATTGAAATGGCGAAACTTCCTCTGTATGGCGAAGACGAGGCAGCTAAGCTTACAACACGTTCTATTTTGGCCTATGTACTGGATCAAACAATGAGATTATTACATCCGTTCATGCCATTCATTACGGAAGAAATTTGGCAGAACCTTCCTCATCAGGGTGAGTCCATCACAACAGCTGCATGGCCTGTTGTAAATCCAGACTTAACAGATGATAAAGCTTCTGATGAAATGAAATTGCTTGTGGAAATCATTCGTACAGTTCGTAATATACGTGCAGAAGTGAATACTCCACTCAGCAAAAAAATCAAGCTTTCTTTGAAAGCCAAAGATGCAGAAACACAGGCTGTTTTAGAAAAGAACAGCAGCTATATTGAACGCTTCTGTAACCCTGAAGAATTAACAATCGGTACGGATATCCCAGTTGACGATAAAGCAATGACAGCTATCGTTACCGGCGTTGAATTAATTCTTCCGTTGCAAGGTCTATTAAATATTGAAGAAGAACAAAAACGTCTTCAAAAAGAACTTGATAAATGGAAAAAAGAAGTGGAACGAATTGAGAAAAAGCTTTCGAATGAAGGCTTTATGAAAAAAGCGCCTGAAAAGGTAATAGAAGAGGAAAGAGCTAAACTGGCAGACTATGTTGAAAAACGTGAGGCTGTGGAAGCTCGTCTAAAAGATTTAGAAGAATTGGCTTAAAAATCAGACTGCACCCTGTTCGAAGCATTTGAACAGGGTGTTTTTGTTGAATGATGTCATACTACTATAGAAGCCAAAAATGGTTAGGGAGTGAAAAAATGATACAAAATTATCAACAGGCAGAGGAATTCCTTGCAAATCGTACTGCTAAACTTGGAATGAATTTTGGACTGGAACGAATGGAAAAGGTTCTGTGTAAGTTGTCAAATCCTGAACGAAGCATCCCCTGTATACATATTGCGGGCTCCAATGGAAAAGGATCTACACTTACCTATTTGAAAAATATCCTGAATTCAGAAGGATACAGGGTCGGTACTTTTACATCTCCCTATCTTGAAAAGTTAAATGAACAAATTATGATTGATGAAGAAATGATTACAGATAATCAATTAGTAGATTTACTGAATTCAGTTATTCCCGTATTAAATGAAGCAGAGGAAAACGGAGATTATTTGACCGCTTTTGAAGTAACCACGCTTTTGGCTTTTTTACATTTCAAGAATGAGCAGCCGGACATCCTGATTATTGAAACCGGTCTAGGTGGGCGGCTCGATTCCACAAATGTAATTGAACCGCTTATATCAGTAATTACGAGTATCTCGTTAGAACATACGAATATTTTGGGGAATTCATTAAGTGAAATTGCAACAGAAAAAGCTGGAATTATCAAGGAAGGAATCTCTGTTATTACTGGTGTAAGAGCTCAAGAAGCCCTTGATCCGATAGTAAAAAAAGCAGAACAAATGAATGCAGTCTTATATGCTTCTGGAAAAGATTTTAAAGTCCTAAATCATATGCAGCCTATGGATGAGGAAGTATTTACGGTGGAATGGAAGGGGCATCTATTGGAAAGTCTGCGCATTGGTATGCTTGGGAGCCATCAAGTTGAGAACGCGGCACTTGCTGTTATCAGTTCATTGGTGTTAAGCACGACGTGTGGCTTTCCAATACGAGAGGAAAGTATCAGGAAAGGACTGGCATCTGCCAGGTGGAAAGGTCGTTTTGAAATTGTATCAAGCAAGCCGCTTGTCATTTTAGACGGTGCCCATAATGTTTCAGGTATAAAGGCCTTGCTATCGACTATTGAAGATCGCTATCCAAAACGGAATATACATATTTTATTTGCAGCCTTAAAAGATAAAGACTATAAGGAAATGATCCATTTGATTGAAAAGAGGGCTGCCAGTATAACCTTTACGGAAATGCCATTGGAACGAATGAATAAGGCTGAGGAGCTCTACTTGAATAGCCGGCACCCGAATAAAGCTATACAAAAGGATTGGGTAGAAGGGTTGGACAAAATAGTAGTTAAAATGGAAGAGGACGACATGGTGTTAGTCACAGGTTCTTTATATTTCTTAGCGGCTATACGCCCCTATATAATAAGCAAATTCAGCCATAAGTCTTGAAATAAATGACAATCCTCCATAAGACCTGGTTATTCCAATATTTATGTGACAAATGTCAGAATTTTTGATAATATGTGACATATGTTGGATAAAATTACCTGGAGGGAGAGGCGGTAATGGTTACTAGACAAAAACGCTTCATTATTTGGATACTTTGGCTTCTAATCGTCCCTGCAGGTTTATTTATTTCTTATACGGAGTATCCGGTAATAGGGAACTTATTTTCAATAGATATTATTTTGTTTCTGTTCTTGCTTTGCATTATTACCTACTATCCTATTATGATAAATGGAATGCCGATCTTTCTCCTTCAGGGAGTATCGTTGGCTATCTTTCTTCAGTACGGACTGTTTGTGGAGATTGTCCTTTCGCAAATTGGGGTAATGACAA
>JAZUQD010000028.1:0-2418 GCA_045605505.1 Pradoshia sp. | reverse complement strand
TTTAATGTCTTTTTTGTTGTATTGGGATTAATGACGGGTTACCTTGTCATTATGATAGATTTAACAATCCATAACATAAGGCGGGGGGAAAAGAGGTGAATATAGATTGAATCATGGAGCACCTACAGTCGAGTTATTAGGCCTTACTTTCAATCTCGGTAATGTTCTGATGATCACAGTGGCGAGTTTGATTGTGTTTTTAATCGCCATATTGTCAACAAGAAAATTGGCAGTGAAACCAACAGGTATGCAGAACTTTATGGAGTGGGTCATTGACTTTGTCAGAAATATTATTAATAGCAACATGGACTGGAATACAGGCGGGCGCTTTTTAGTTCTTGGAACGACGCTTATCATGTACATATTTGTCTCAAATATGCTTGGTCTTCCATTCTCAGTTACATATAATGGAGACCTATGGTGGAAGTCGCCAACAGCCGATCCAGTAGTCGCTTTAACCCTTGCAGTGATGATCGTAGTTTTAACAAACTTCTATGGTCTGAAAATGCGTGGTTTTAAAGGTTACAGTAAAAACTTTGTATCACCAATGCCGTTCTTATTTCCCTTAAAGATTATTGAGGAGTTTGCAAATACCCTAACACTGGGCTTGCGTCTATTCGGTAATATTTATGCGGGTGAAATCTTACTCAGCCTTTTAGCAGGATCTCTTGCTACAGGACTTTGGGGCAATATTTTAGCTATTGTGCCAACGATTATATGGCAAGGTTTCAGTGTATTTATTGGAGCAATCCAGGCATTTATCTTTACGATGTTAACGATGGTTTACATGGCTCACAAAGTCAGCGAAGACCATTAATAATATAAAAAATCTAATCTAAGTTATACAAATTAAAGGAGGAACTTCATAATGAGTTTGGGAGTTATAGCAGCAGCAATCGCAATCGGTTTAGCCGCTCTTGGAGCAGGTATTGGTAATGGTTTAATCGTATCTCGTACAGTAGAGGGTATCGCACGTCAACCGGAAGCACGTGGTATGCTTCAAACAACTATGTTCATCGGGGTAGCGTTAGTTGAGGCGATTCCTATCATCGCGGTTGTTATCGCGTTCATGGTATTGAACAAGTAATTGACAATATTGATGGCGGAGAATCAAGTGATTATCTTCGCCATTCCTTTATGTTTACTAAAATTTAGCCGTCCTTGTACGGTTTAAACGTATATGCACTAAAAAAGGTAATCCGTAAAGACTTCTGAAGGGAGTGAAATAGGGGTGTTATTTAATAATTTGGTACTTGGAGCTGCAGCACACAGCGGACTAAATACGGGAGACATCGTTTTCCAATTAGTCGCTTTCATTATCTTGATGCTTTTACTGAAAAAATTCGCATTTGGTCCTCTAATGGGCATTATGAAACAACGTGAATCTCATGTTGCAAGTGAAATTGAAGTAGCAGAAAAGAATCGTGCAGAAGCAGCTTCTTTGTTAGAAGAACAACGTACTATGCTGAAAGAAGCACGCCAGGAATCTTTGTCTCTTATTGAAGATGCTAAGAAACATGGTGAACAACAACGCGAAGAAATCATCGCTGTTGCCCGTCAGGAAGCTGAACGTGTGAAAGAGTCAGCGAAACGCGAAATTGAACAACAAAAAGAACAAGCAATGGTTGCCCTTCGTGAGCAGGTTGCATCCTTGTCCGTTCTAATTGCGTCCAAAGTGATTGAAAAAGAACTTAGTGAAGCTGATCAACAAAAATTAATTAACGATTACATTCAAGAGGCAGGAGAAGAGCGATGAGTAATACAGTTGTAGCAAAACGCTATGCAGATGCTCTTTTCCAAATTGCCAAGGAAGATAAACAAATTGACCGTTTGGAAGGTGAAATGCGGACATTGAAGCAAGTATTCCTTTCAAATAAGGAACTTACTTCATTCCTTGAGCATCCAAAGGTTGCTATGGAGAGTAAGAAAGACGCTATTAAAACGGCTTTTGCTACTATGTCTCCATCCATTCAAAACCTGTTAATGATTCTTGTAGAACGCCATCGCGAAAATATCGTGACGACTCTGGCAGATGAATTTATTTTATTAGTAAACGAATACACAGGTGTAGTCGATGCTAAAGTTTATTCTGTCCGTCCTTTATCGAAGCCGGAACAAGAGAGCATTTCAAAGGTTTTTGCCCAAAAAATTGGAAAACAGGCACTGCGCATTGAAAATATCGTAGACAGCAGTCTTCTAGGCGGAATCAAGCTGCGAATCGGTAACCGTATTTTTGATGGTACCGTTTTAGGTAAGTTGGAACGCTTGGAACGTCAATTGCTGGGTTAATATTAGAAGTTAGGGGTGAAATTCATGAGCATCAGAGCTGAAGAAATCAGCGCGCTGATTAAGAAACAAATTGAAGGCTATCAATCTGATATAGAAATGAGTGAAGTCGGCACCGTAATCGTTGTTGGT
>JAZUQD010000027.1:0-5981 GCA_045605505.1 Pradoshia sp. | reverse complement strand
GGCTGCAGCAAATGCCAGAAAAAGGGCGTTATCACGATTTATCACTTTCTTAAGCATGAAAATTCCCCCTTTTCAATTCATTTCCTTTATTAAAATTATAGTATGTTATCATAATATTGTAAAAAGAAATCGCTTTATTATCATATGGTCAGAATAAAATGACCTTTTAGCCTCATTTTTGGATATTAAAGGGGTATAAGGAAAAAGAAGTCTTTTTATAGAAGGACTTATTGATTTTGCACATATCATAAGGAAGGTGCTGAACGAATGATGAAAAAACAATGGTGGAAAGAAGCTGTCGTTTATCAAATTTATCCGCGAAGTTTTATGGATTCTAACGGAGATGGAATAGGGGATATTCAGGGAATCATATCACGTCTGGATTATTTAGAAGAGCTTGGTGTGGATGTGGTTTGGCTATCTCCGGTGTATAAATCACCAAATGATGATAACGGTTACGATATTAGTGACTATCGCGATATTATGGACGAATTCGGAACGATGCAGGATTGGGATACGATGCTTGAGGAAATGCACAAAAGGAGCATTAAACTTGTGATGGACCTTGTTGTGAATCATTCATCTGACGAGCACGCCTGGTTTATTGAATCAAAAAAATCTAAAGATAATCTATATAGAGATTATTACATATGGCGTCCTGGAAAGAACGGGAAGGAGCCGAATAACTGGGAATCCTTTTTTAGTGGATCGACGTGGGAATATAATGAAGCAACTGATGATTATTATTTACATCTGTTCTCCAAAAAACAACCAGATCTTAACTGGGAAAATGAAAAGGTCCGAAAAGAAGTATATGATTTAATGAAGTTTTGGCTGGATAAAGGTGTAGATGGTTTCCGAATGGACGTCATAAACCTAATATCAAAAGATCCTGATCTTCCTGATGGGCCAGTAGTTGAAGACAAAGAATATGCATCTGGTGCGAATTATTATATGAATGGTCCGAAAATACATGAGTATTTTCAAGAAATGAATAAAGAAGTTCTGTCTAAATACGATGTAATGACGGTGGGGGAAACACCTGGTGTAACGCCGGATGAAGGGATATTATATACAGCTGAGGATCGTGAAGAGTTAAATATGATCTTTCAATTCGAGCATATGGACGTAGATTCCGGTCCAACAGGGAAATGGGACCTCAAGCCCCTCGATTTAGTAAAGCTGAAGAAAATCCTTTCAAAATGGCAGACTGAACTGCATGGAAAAGGGTGGAACAGCCTTTATTGGAATAATCATGATCAACCGAGAATTGTGTCACGTTTTGGAGATGATGGAGCATACCGAATAGAGTCAGCAAAAATGTTAGGAACATGTCTGCATTTTCTCCAGGGGACACCTTATATTTACCAAGGTGAAGAAATTGGGATGACAAATGTACAGTTTCCGAATATAGAGTATTACCGGGATATTGAGAGTATTAATATGTATAAAGAGAGACTGGCAAAAGGTATAAAGCCAGAGGAGATTATGAAGAGCATTTATGCAAAAAGCCGTGACAACGCTCGAACTCCGATGCAATGGGACGATACCGAACAGGCTGGTTTTTCAACGGGGGAACCTTGGATTAACATAAATCCAAACTATATAGATATTAACGCTAAAAATGCTCGAAAAGATCCTGATTCGATTTTCTACTATTATAAAAAGCTAATTGCTCTGCGCAAAGAAATGCCGATTATAGTAAAAGGAAGCTATGAGTTAATTGAAGCAGAAAATGAGCATATTTTTGCCTATATGAGACATTTTAATCAACAAACATTGCTTGTATTAACCAATTTCACAAATGAAGAACAACATATAACATGGCCAGAAAGTGTAAAAGATTATTCTGGACAAAAGGTAATAGGAAATTACTCTGATCGTGCGGAAAAAGAAACAATTGCTGAAACATTCCTGAGACCGTGGGAAGCCATTGTTTATTTAATTGAAAGATAACACCATTATCAAAGCCATTGGAAACTAATTCCAATGGCTTTTCTTATTGTGACGATGATTAAACAAGGAATCCCTTTCTGGCAGGGCTTTGCAGTCACATGGATTGTTTAAAAAAAGCAATAAGTGGGAAAAAGCAAAGGATAGAGAGAATGGGTTTAATAAAAGGAGTGTCATGTCCGTGACTGAAGAATTGGATTTAACTAAATATGAACATAAAATGGAAATCAGGCGAATGGAGATTCGCGATATAGATGATATTCTGGAGCTGCAAAAGCTTTGTTTTCCGGGGATGGACCCTTGGAAACGCGAGCATTTGGAAAGCCATTTATCCATTTTTCCGGAAGGGCAATTTGTTGCAGAATTAAATGATGAAGTGATTGGCTCATGCTCCAGTTTAATCATCAATTTTGATGAATATGATGATCGCCATACCTGGTCTGAAATAACAGATGATGGATATATTACGAACCATAATCCTGACGGTTTAAATCTATATGGAATTGAAGTTATGGTTCATCCAAAATATAGAAAAATGAAGGTTGGCCACCGCTTATATGAAGAACGTAAGGAGTTAGCCCGCAAGTTAAATTTGAAAAGTATTATTATTGGCGGCAGGATTCCAAACTACCATAAATATTCAGATCAAATGACTGCTCGTGAATATGTGGAAGAAGTACGCTTACATAAAATATATGACCCGGTTTTATCCTTCCAATTTTTGAATGAATTTACGTTAACCCGTATTAATCAAAACTATTTGGAGGATGATCGAGCATCAGGAAAATACGCTACACTAATGGAATGGAATAATGTGGATTATCGTCCTAAATCAAAACGGTATTATAAAACTGCTTATCCTGTTCGAATATGTGTTGTGCAATATATGATGAGAAAAATTCACTCATTCGAAGATTTTGCAAACCAAGTTGAATATTTTGTTGATGTTTCTGCGGATGCTGATTCTGATTTTGTGGTATTTCCAGAAATATTAACGACTCAACTGATGTCCTTTTTAGATGAAAAGGTTCCGAGTCAGGCAGTCCGAAAAGTAACCGATTTTACAGAACAATATATTGAGTTGTTTACCAACCTGGCTGTCCGCTATAACGTGAATATTATTGGTGGTTCCCATTTTGTGAAAGAAGAGGATGATAATATCTATAATATTGCATACCTCTTTAGGAGAGATGGGACAATTGAGAAGCAATATAAGCTTCACATAACACCAAATGAGAAAAAATGGTGGGGAATAAATGCTGGTGATGAGGTACATGTATTTGATACAGATTGCGGAAAAATCTCCATGCTCATTTGCTATGATATTGAGTTTCCGGAATTGTCCAGGATTGCGGCAGACAAAGGAGCTAATATTATTTTCACACCATTTTGTACAGAAGATCGACAAGGTTATTTGCGCGTAAGATACTGCGCACAGGCTCGTGCAGTGGAAAACCAGGTATATACCGTCATTTCTGGAACGGTGGGGAATCTGCCACAAACGGAAAATATGGATATACAGTATGCACAATCAGCAATCTTTACTCCATCTGATTTTGAGTATCCACGTGATGGGATTGTAGGCGAAACGAATGCCAATATAGAAATGGTGCTTATTGGAGATGTTGACCTTGAGATTCTTAGACGCCAGAGATTATCTGGAACGGTACGCCAATTAAAAGATCGCAGAAGAGATTTGTATGAGATTAATTACAAACGGTAGTGTTTGGAAAATATTTCTTCAAAGATATTCGCTAATAATATTCAAGAAATATTAAATATTTAGTAAAATAAAAAGGATCGTATATGTGGTTAGCAATATAATTAGGAGGAATACAATAAATGGACTGGAAAACAGCTTATAATAGATGGAATGATCATTTGACGCTTGAACCAGAGTTACATGAAAAATTAACTACGCTTGTGGATGATGAAGTCGAGTTAGAAGAATGCTTCTACAAAAATTTGGAATTTGGTACAGGCGGTATGCGTGGTGAAATCGGTGTTGGAACAAACCGTATGAATGTTTATACAATCCGAAAAGCAACGCAAGGTTTTGCATCCTATATTGAAAAATTAGGGGAAGAAGCTAAACAGCGTGGAGTGGTCATTGCTTATGACTCCAGACATAAATCACCCGAGTTTGCGATGGAAGCGGCAAAAACTCTTGCTACTAATGGCATTCAAGCCTATGTGTTTGATAGTCTTCGCCCAACTCCGGAACTATCTTTTGCTGTTCGTTACTTACGTGCAGCCGGCGGAATAGTTATCACAGCAAGCCACAACCCGCCAGAATATAATGGCTACAAAGTGTATAACGAAGATGGCGGACAATTACCACCTGCTGATGCGGATGCTCTAATCGAGATGGTGAATGCGATTGAAAATGAACTTGAAATTAAAGTAGAAGAAGAGTCCGTGTTACGTGATAAAGGGTTGATTAAAATAATCGGCAAAGAAGTCGACGATGCCTATAATGAAAAAGTCCTTACGATTTCTGAACAACCAAATTTAGCAAAAGAAGTAGATGTGAAAGTTGTTTTCACTCCATTGCATGGTACAGCTAATCTTTCTGTACGTCGTGCTTTAAAAGATTTGGGCTATGAGCATGTGGAAGTGGTAAAAGAGCAAGAATTACCAGACCCTGAATTCTCGACTGTAAAATCCCCAAACCCAGAAGAACATGCTGCATTTGAATTAGCAATCGCTAAAGGAAAAGAAATGGGCGCTGATATCTTAATCGGTACAGATCCAGATGCTGACCGTGTTGGTTTGGCTGTTAAAAACGAAAAAGGGGAATACACGGTTTTAACCGGTAACCAAACAGGTGCGTTATTCTTAGACTATATTCTGTCCCAGAAACAAGAAAAAGGAACATTGCCTGATAACGGAATCATGTTTAAAACGATTGTAACCTCAGAATTTGGCCGTTCAATTGCTTCCAGCTATGGAGTAAAAACGGAAGATGTTCTGACTGGCTTTAAATTCATCGGGGAAAAAATCAAGCAATATGAAGAGTCTGGTGAGTATTCATTCCTATTTGGATATGAAGAAAGCTATGGTTCATTGATTAAAGATTTTGCCCGTGATAAAGATGCGGTTCAGGCTGCAGTAATGGCAGTAGAAATTTGCGCTCACTACAAACGCCTTGGAAAAACCATGTACCAGGCACTTGAAGATTTGTATGAAAAACATGGATATTATTTAGAGGGAATGCGTTCCTTGACCTTAAAAGGAAAAGAAGGGGCTGCACATATTCAGCAAATTCTTGCTACATTCCGTAAGGAGCCGCTTACTTCTCTTGATGGTGTAAAAGTAGTAGCTGTAGAAGATTATAAAGAAAGTACACGATTAGATTTGGTTACAAATAAGGAAGAAGCCATCCATTTGCCAAAATCAAATGTTCTCAAATACTTCTTTGAAGATGAATCATGGGTATGTTTGAGACCATCAGGAACTGAGCCTAAGATTAAGTTCTACTTTGCGGTTAAGGATAGCCAAAAACAAGCAAGTGAGCAAAAGTTACAATCCTTTATGAATGAAATGATGCAAAAGGTATCAGAAATATAAAAATAAAGAGCTGACTAAGGTCAGCTCTTTATTTTTTTACACCGAGTTTCGCTGTTTACATTTAACCGTATATTTTTCCCACCACAGAAAAAAATAACAATATTAAAAACTTTGCATTGCCCAGCCTTCTTCCTCATCATCAGGAAGGAATGTGGCATGGTCAATATAGTGAAGAAGAGCATTCAATGTCTTTTCAACAGAAGTTTGCTCTTTTGAAAAATGATAAGCATGCAAAAAATGTTCGATTTTTTTGGACAAAAAGTGGTCTTTTGTCCTTACCATCAGAAGTAGAAGGTTATCCCATTCTGAGCGATGCGTGTAGTACAAAGCACGATCATAATCAACTTTATCCATTTGCTTCACACTCCTTTAAGTGGAGGAGTTAAAATTAGTTTGTTCAAAGTCATGATTTTATCACCCTGTAAAAGTTGGGCAGTTTGTAAAATGTATATTTGAAA
>JAZUQD010000026.1:0-19239 GCA_045605505.1 Pradoshia sp. | reverse complement strand
GGGTTAAAGTTGTCCAATATCTTACTGGCACAGGTTGTGCGTAAATCTTTTGTCACAATATTATCTTTAATTCCGATTGGCATACCAAATAAAGGACCGCCTATTTCACCTGAAACAACTTGTTGATCCAGTTTTTCCGCTTCCTTATAGGCATTTTCTTCATTTAAAGTTAAAAATGCATTTACATTGCCTTCTACTTTTTTAATTCTGGAAAAGGATTCAGTAACTAAATCCGTTACCGATAATTCCTTTTTGCGAAGCGACTCATGCAAGTCAGCTATTTTACGATCAAATAAAGACATAATTTTCCCTCCCTGGCTACTCCATTATTCCTGGTACACGTATTTGTCCGTCTTGGTGGTCAGGAGCATTTTTCAGTACTTCTTCCCTTGGCAATCCTTTAGACGCCTTATCTTCTCTTAAGACATTCTTCATATGTAAAACATGTGTAGTAGGTTCAATATTTTCTGTATCCAACTCATTCAATTGTTCTGCAAAAGTGATAATTGAATCCAGTTGTTTTGTTAACTTTTCAGTTTCCTCTTCCGTGATAGCCAATCTAGACAAATTAGCAACATGTTTAACCTGTTCTTTTGAAATGCGAGTCATTCAAGTCCACCTCCATTTTACTGCGTGCCGCAAATAACAATTATTATGATAATACCAAACTTTCACGCGCTAAAGCAATCGGTATTACTGACAGATTCAAGCTTATCAGTAATAATCAAAAAAAGGGTGAAATATTCCTTCATTTTTTTCATTATTGCCCGGGAAAAGTTTGTCATGAAATGATGAATTCCACCGAATCAACAACCTCAGCTCTCTTCATTAGCGTATTTTGGTTACGTACCCATTTATCTCCCTTTTAGTTTTCCTTATCAGACCTTTACTGATACCTTTATAGTTCTTGCAAATCTTTAAAGTTAACAGGTTTCCCTCAAAAATTCGGCAGTCCTTCTTTCGAATCAACTAAAATGAGAAAAAGGTGAAGAGATACAACTCTTCACCTTTTTCTTAGTACATAAGCTTTTTCTATTCTTCTAATCTTTAAATTTAGGCTTTCTGGAATTGTTCTTCTTCAGTAGAACCCTTAAGTGCGGTTGTAGAAGAAGTTCCACCAGTAATCACTTGCGCCACTTCATCAAAATAACCAGTACCCACTTCACGTTGATGTCTTGTTGCTGTATAGCCGTATTGCTCACTGGCAAATTCATTTTGCTGAAGTTCAGAATAGGCAGCCATTCCACGTTCTTTATATCCTCTAGCCAATTCAAACATACCATGATTAAGCGCATGGAATCCAGCAAGTGTAACGAATTGGAATTTGTATCCCATTTTAGCGATTTCTTTTTGGAAGTTCGCTATTGTTTCATCATCTAATTTTTTCTTCCAGTTGAAAGAAGGAGAGCAGTTATAGGCTAACATTTTGTTTGGATATTTCTCATGGATCGCATCGGCAAATTTCTTCGCATCCTCCAGATTTGGTTCAGATGTTTCACACCAGATTAGATCTGCATATGGTGCGTAAGAAAGTCCACGTGCGATTGCTTGATCAATACCCGCTTTTGTGCGGTAAAATCCTTCTGGAGTTCTTTCACCAGTAATAAATTCTTTATCTGTCGGATCAATATCACTTGTGATCAAATCAGCTGCATCTGCATCCGTACGAGCAATCAGAAGAGTAGGAACACCCATTACATCCGCCGCAAGACGAGCTGCAATCAAATTCCTTACTGCTGTTTGCGTAGGAAGAAGTACTTTACCGCCCAAGTGACCGCATTTCTTTTCGGAAGAAAGCTGATCTTCAAAGTGAACACCTGATGCGCCAGCTTCGATCATACCTTTCATAAGCTCAAAACAGTTCAGCTGCCCGCCAAATCCTGCTTCAGCATCCGCAACAATTGGCTGGAACCAATCGATATCTTCTTTACCTTCAGAATAATGAATTTGATCCGCACGTTGTAGAGCTTGGTTGATACGTTTTACAACAGCCGGTACACTATTGGCCGGATATAAGGATTGGTCAGGGTACATATTACCGGAAAGATTAGCGTCTGCAGCAACCTGCCATCCGCTCAAATAAATGGCTTTTAACCCTGCTTTTACCTGCTGAACAGCTTGATTTCCAGTCAGAGCACCAAGTGCATTAATATAATCTTCTGTTTTTAGGTAATTCCAAAGTTTTTCGGAACCTCTTCTTGCCAAAGTATGCTCAATTTGTACAGATCCACGCAGTTTTAATACATCTTCAGCTGAATATGTTCGTTCAATTCCTTCCCATCTTTCATCTTTCCACTCTGCTTCAATTTGTTTAATCAGTTCTTCTCTCATCATTCGTACTTCCTCCTTTTATATGAAAACCTAAATGATTTTTTATAGAATTTCGTATGCAGGTAAAGTCAAGAAGTCATAATACTCATCACTAATAATCAATTTGTCAAAAAGCTCTGCTGCTTCGGTAAAACGGCCATTCATAAAGCGCCCTTCACCAAGTTCTTGTTTTATCTTTTCTAACTCTTCTTCTTTAAAGGTTTTGTACATCTCTATATCTACCTTGCGTCCATCATCCAGTATTCCTTTTGAATGACGTACCCATTGCCATACTTGTGCTCGGGAGATTTCTGCTGTTGCTGCATCTTCCATCAGGTTGTTAATTGGTGCTGCGCCTCTCCCACTCAGCCAGGATTCAATGTACTGAATGCCGACATTAATGTTAGTCCGCACACCGTGTTCCGTGATGGAACCTTCTGGCACTTCGAGAAGATCAGCTGCTTTAACTTGTACATCTTCACGCTTTTTATCGATTTGGTTCAGCTGTGGCATATAGTGATCAAACACTTCCTTTGCCACTGGTACTAGAGCAGGATGCGCCACCCATGTACCATCATGACCATTCTTAGCTTCGCGTTCCTTATCAGCTTTTACCTTTGCAAAAGCTTCTTCATTTGCTTTTTCGTCATTTTTAACGGGAATCTGCGCGGCCATTCCCCCAATAGCAGGTGCATTCCGCTTATGGCAGGTTTTAATAGCCAACTGGGAGTAGGCAGTCATGAACGGTACAGCCATTGTGACAACAGATCGATCCGGTAGAATAATAGAGTCATGGTTTCTGAATTTCTTAAGATAGCTGAAAATATAATCCCATCTTCCACAGTTTAAACCGGCTGAATGATCTTTCAGCTCGTATAAAATTTCGTCCATTTCAAATGCGGCTAGGATGGTTTCTATGAGGACAGTTGCTTTGATGGAACCTTGTGGGATACTCAGATGATTTTGCGCATAGACGAAGACATCATTCCAAAGGCGAGCTTCTAGATGGCTCTCTATTTTAGGCAAGTAAAAATATGGACCGCTACCATTTTCCAACAAAGTCTTTGCGTTGTGGAAAAAATACAATCCAAAATCGATTAGTCCACCTGAGATGGGCTTTCCGTCCAACGTGATATTCTTTTCTTCCAGATGGAATCCTCGCGGACGAATGATAAGTACTGCTGTCTCTTTGTTCAATTTATATTTTTTTCCGTTTGGATTTTCAAAGGTAATCGTCCGATTCACTGCATCGCGGAGATTCATCTGGCCTTCAATATTGTTTTTCCAGGTTGGAGAATTTGCATCTTCAAAATCAGCCATAAAGCATTTGGCACCTGAATTCATAGCATTAATGACCATTTTCCGATCAACAGGCCCTGTAATCTCAACCCGTCTATCTTGTAAATCTTTCGGTAAAGGCGCAATCTTCCAATCACCCTCACGTACACTTTTTGTCTCCGGCAAAAAGTCCGGGAGTTTACCATTGTCAATTTCTTCTTGACGTTTACTGCGCTGATCCAATAGTTCTTTTCGTCTTGAACCAAAATGTCTTTCCAGGTTTTCAACGAATTCAGGCGCTTCCGGAGTCAAGATTTCATCAAAACCATTTTCCATTTTCCCAAGAATATTGAGTCCATTTGTTTGTACTGCCATGTAAGACATTCACTTCCTTTACCTATATGTTTTGTTATAAAACAGAAAGTTTATTATATTTTGTATTATATAACAGATTTTTGATTTTGCAAACTATTTTATGGTAAATTTTGTGTTTTTTATAAAAACGTGCAAAACGATCTATAAAGGTAAAAGTAGATTACTAGGGTACATAAAAAACCCCCCTTCGAATGATTCGGAGGGGGGTTTTTAGAACCTATTAATAGGCTTCAGATGTAGTTTTCGCTTGCATATGCAAGGTTAAGTAGTCAGGACCGCCTGCTTTCGAGTCTGTACCAGACATGTTGAATCCACCGAATGGTTGGTAGCCAACAATTGCACCTGTACAGCCTCTGTTGAAGTATAGATTTCCAACATGGAAGTCTTCACGGGCTTTCTCTTGATGTGCACGATTTTTAGTAATTACAGCTCCTGTTAAGCCATAATCTGTATTATTCGCGATTTCAATGGCTTCATCAAAATGACGAGCTTTACTAAATGCTACAACAGGTCCGAAGATCTCCTCTTTCATGATACGAGCTTCAGGTGCCAAATCGGCGATAATAGTCGGTTGAATGAAGAAGCCTTTGGAATCATCAGATTCTCCACCTGTCATTAGGCGCCCTTCATTTTTACCAATTTCAATGTATTCGGTGATTTTTTTAAATGCTGCTGCATCAACGACTGGTCCCATAAATGTAGTAGAATCAGTTGGATCTCCTACCGTCAATTCTTTCGTCAATTCAACCGCTCTGTTCAGAACTTCATCATAAACATCTTCTACAATAATGGCTCTTGAACAAGCGGAACATTTTTGTCCGGCGAAACCAAATGCTGACGCAACAATTGACTTGGCAGCCAATTCAAGATCTGCCTCAGAATCTACTACAATCGTATCTTTACCGCCCATTTCAGCGATAACACGTTTTAACCAGATTTGACCTTCCTGTACTTTTGACGCTCTTTCATAGATCCTTGTTCCCACTTCACGTGATCCTGTAAAGCTAACAAAACGAGTTTGTGGATGATCAACAAGATAGTCTCCCACTTCACTGCCGCTTCCAGGAACAAAGTTAATCACGCCTGCAGGCAGACCAGCTTCTTCCATAACTTCTACGAATTTTGCAGCCACAACTGGTGTAGTTGAAGCTGGTTTCAGTAATACGGTATTGCCTGTAACAACAGCTGCCACACATGTACCTGCCATAATGGCAAATGGGAAATTCCATGGGGAAATTATAATCCCTACACCAAGTGGTATGTAATCATATCTATTATATTCATTAGGACGGCTTTGGACCGGCTGTCCATCTTTTAATTTCAACATTTGTCTTGCATAGTACTCTAGGAAATCAATCGCTTCAGCCGTATCTGCATCCGCTTCCACCCATGGTTTGCCTGCTTCTCTTACCATGATTGCAGAGAACTCATGCTTTCTGCGGCGAATAATGGCAGCAGCTTTAAATAAAACATCCGCGCGAACTTCTGCTTTTGTTTTGCTCCAAGTTTTGTAAGCTTTCAGTGCTTCCTGCATCGCTCTTTCTGCTAAATCTTTATTTGCCTTGGAAACGCGGCCTATTACTACCTCTTTATCGGATGGACTGATGGATGTAATTTTATCGTCTGTAGATACTCTCTCTCCGCCAATAATCAATTCATATTCCTGGCCAAGATAGCTATCTACTAATGCCAATGCATCCTCAAACGCTTTTTTGTTTTCGTTTGCAGAAAAATCAGTGAGTGGTTCGTGCTTATATGCCTGTACCATATAATTCCCTCCCTATATCTATGTAGTAACCCCTTTTCATTCTACTCTATTGGGAGCTTGAAAGTCACATAATATAGTTTATATTCAAAATCTTTGTATAACCATTTTTACCCTTTTATTCGATTTTATAAAAAAAGCTACCGCAAAGGGTAGCTTTTTTTACTCATTATAAATATATACATCTGGTTCTTTGGTATTTCCTTTTTTCACAATAAGGGCTTCCTGTCCGTTCGAAGATGCTATTTTTGTTTCCACTGCTAAATACTCAGGGAAACTGGATTTAACCAAACCAGCCACATATTGTGTAAATCCAATAACCTCAGTTTTTCCGTAGAACTGCATATCTATTGAAATGGTTAACTTTTGTAGCTCTTTATTTACATAAAAGGCCTTCCCAATCACGCCATTAAAATTAGGGAAGTATTCTTCAACATCCTGCTTAAAATTAGCAAAGGTTGTCGCATCATCCCGGAAATCCTTCGTAGCTTTATTGGAAGGGAATAAATAATATTCTTCTTGTACGTTTGTCCATTTGGAAATCTGACTGCTTTTCTCTCCTACTTTTGTATAGGATATAAAATTCCCAGGTACAACCGAATCCTTGCTACCTTGTTCAAATAAAGCAACCATGATCGGTACGGTTTCTCCGCCTTCCATATTTCTGATGCGTTTTACAACTTCAGCTGCAATCTTCTGACCTTCTTCAAGCAGCTTAGCTTCGTCAATTTTTATTTCGTATGTTTCCCCATACTTTTCCTTCTGATAATAAAATACGGAGTTTAAAGCCAGCCCGATCGTAATGCCGCCCAGTTCAACTTTATTATCTTTTGTTTTGATCAAATAATCATGCTCTAAAATATGGGCAAGATATTCAGGATTTTTTTCATATCTCTCCTCAATATCTCCCTTTCCATCATCTAGAGGATTTAATCCGACATTATCCTCTGCAGTAAGCTCGTTCTCTTTTAGCTGCTCTTTTGTATATTTACGATTCAGCCAGCTTTTTATCGTCTTCGTGTCTAATAACTGACCTTCTCTGAAAATATATTCATCCGTTGGAAATGGATCTTGTGCCAGCCTCATCATACCTGTTTCAAACTCTTCCAAATCAAGTCGAGTATTAATGTTTGAAACCACTAGACCCCTGGAACTGCTTACCTGATACGGCAGCATTGTTTGATAATAATTGTCGGATATTTGATATTCAGGAATAATGGAAGATTCCTTTTTGGAGTCTTTTTCCGTATTATCTTCTACCACTTCATCCTTATCAAATTTTGGTGCACATCCCACAAGCATAAGTGCCAGGGCCATCGTAATTGCTATCAAACGCTTCATTCCTACACCTCTATCCCTGCTTACCCAGTTCTTCGATTAGATTGTCTTCATTCCATATCTCAATACCTAAATCCTGGGCTTTTTTTAATTTTGATCCGGCATCCTCTCCGGCTATCAGTAAATCTGTCTTCTTACTTACGCTCCCCGTCACATTGCCGCCTAAAGCCTCAATTAACTCTTTCGCTTCATTCCGTCCGTACTGTTCCATCTTGCCTGTAAGTACGATAGTTTTCCCAGAAAAATAACTATCCGTAATCTCTTCTATATTTTTCTTTTTACCTTTATAGTTCATATTTACACCGACATTTTTCAACTCATCAATGAGCTGCTGGCACTCTTCCTGGTTGAAATACGTCACAATTGCATCAGCCATTTTGTCACCTATTTCATTAATGGCTGTTAGTTCAGCTGCATTTGCAGACATTAAGCGATCCATATCTTCAAATTCCTCCGCCAAAATCTTGGCTGCTTTCGCTCCTACATGACGGATTCCAAGCCCAAATAACAAACGCTCTAATGAATTGTTCTTAGAAGCTTCAATCGCATTCAGAAGATTCGTAGCTGATTTATCTCCCATTCGTTCCAGGTTTATCAACTGTTCATACGTTAATTTATAAATGTCAGCTACATCCTTGATTAAGGACTCATTAAATAGTTGGATGATTACTTTTTCACCAAGACCATCAATATTCATGGCATTGCGGGAAACGAAATGAATCATTCCCTCTTTGATCTGTGCCGGACACTTAGGATTGATGCAACGCAGGGCTACTTCCCCTTCTAAACGGACAAGCTCACTGCCGCAATCTGGACAATGTGTAGGCATATGAAATTCCTTTTCTTCTCCTGTCCGCTGATCAAAGATAACATTCACAACTTCCGGAATAATATCCCCCGCTTTTTTGACAACAACATGGTCACCGAGACGAATATCTTTTTCACGGATCAGGTCTTCATTATGGAGAGATGCCCTTTTGACAGTCGTTCCGGCTACCCTTACCGGATCCAATAAGGCAGTCGGTGTAATAACACCTGTACGACCCACAGTTAATTCGATATCGCGAAGGATCGTGACGACTTCCTCTGCAGGGAATTTATAGGCAATTGCCCATCTTGGACTTTTTGCAGTATATCCTAATTCTTCTTGGTGAGAAAGTGAATCAACTTTGATGACAATCCCATCAATATCATAATCCAAATCAGGCCTTTTAGCTGACCATTCCTGAATATACTCTAATACATCCTCAATCGTAGCACATTTCCTTCTATGAGGATTAGTTTTCAAGCCTAATTTTTGCAGCAGGTCAAGTCCTTCACTGTGAGATTCAACACCCGTTTCACCTGTTTCACCAATTCCATATAGGAAGATATCCAAATTACGGGATGCAGCTATACGCGGATCAAGCTGACGTAAGGATCCTGCTGCTGCATTTCGTGGATTGGCAAATGGTTCTTCACCATTTTCTTGCTTTTTTTCATTTAAGGATGCAAAAGATTTCTTTGGCATGTATGCCTCACCGCGAACCTCAAATGTAATAGGATCATTTAATCGGAGTGGAATGGAACGAATGGTTTTAAGATTGGCTGTAATATCCTCACCAATGGTTCCATTTCCTCTTGTAGCTCCTTTAACAAACAGCCCTTCCTCGTAACGCAAAGAAACAGCCAGTCCATCAATTTTCAATTCACATATATAAGAATATTGATCTGTGCCTAGTCCCTGCTTGACTCTTCTGTCAAAGTCACGCAGATCGCTTTCATTAAAGGCATTTCCAAGGCTTAACATCGGCGTGATATGTTCCACTTTTGTAAACGTATCAAGTACTTGTCCACCAACTCTTTGAGTAGGTGAATCAGGGGTTTGCAATTCAGGATATAGACTCTCTAATTCCACCAATTCTTTATAGGTCTGATCATACACAGAGTCGGGAACAGACGGTTGGTCAAGAACATAATATTCATATCCATATTGATTTAATAGTGATTGAAGCTCAGCCACTCGTTTTTGTGCTTCTTTTATATCCATATCTTTCGCCCTCTCTACTCAAAGTTTCCTTTTTGGACTATTGTTTTGTAATTGGTGCAAATTTAGCAAGCAGTCGTTTAATGCCCATAGATGGGAATGCAATATCTAGCTCCAAGCCATCCCCGCTTCCTTTTACACTGACAACTGTGCCAACACCCCATTTACCGTGTGCAGCTTTATCACCAACCTGCCAGTCGAGTTTTTCTCCACCGGATTCGTTCATCATCGTTCTTCCGACAGCCTTAGGCCTCGCCGGTCCATTGATTCCGGTACTGCTCCTACCAGAACCATTGATTCCCGATCTTGCTCTGGCACTTGAATCAGATTGCATAAAGGAAGGTCTTGATTGCCTTTTTTCTTCAGGCGGATTCAAATGTTCGATTAAATCCTGTGGAATTTCCTTAATAAAGCGGGAAACAGGATTCAAATTAGTACGTCCATATAATGTACGCATCTGTGCATTGGTAATAAATAATTCGCGTTCCGCACGTGTGATTCCTACATAAGCAAGACGGCGTTCTTCTTCCATTTCCTCTTCTTCCATCAGAGCACGGCTATGCGGAAAGACACCTTCCTCAAGTCCAATCAAGAAGACAACAGGGAATTCGAGACCTTTTGCAGAGTGAAGCGTCATTAATACAACACCATCTGTGACAACTTCGTCCTCATCCACCCGGTCAATATCGGCTACGAGAGCAAGATCTGTTAAAAAGGCAACCAAGCTTTTATCATCACTGCCTTTTTCGAAGTTTTTCGTAACAGATAAGAATTCATCAATATTTTCTAAACGAGTTTCTGCTTCAATCGTCTTCTCGATTTCCAACGACTTTCTATATCCTGATTTTTCGATAACTTCTTCTATTAATTCAGTGACAGACAGGAATTCCTGCATTTGCGTATAGTTTTTAATTAAATCTCTGAATTCTGCAGCGCCATTATAGGCCTTCCCGCTGAGTCCAATAAATTCCAGCTCCATCATCGCCTGGTACATGGAAATATCATGAACGGCAGCATAATTAGCAATTTTGTCGACCGAGCTTGCACCAACCCCTCGTTTTGGTACATTGATAACCCTGCGCAAGCTAATATCATCATCCGGATTCGCTATCAGACGCAGATAAGCAAGAATATCTTTAATCTCTTTACGATCATAGAACTTAATACCGCCGACAATTGTGTAAGGAATATTCGATTTAAGCAGAACTTCCTCCATTACACGTGATTGTGCGTTCGTACGGTACAAAATAGCGATATCAGAAAGCTTTTTCCCTTGCTGTTCTGTCAATTCTTTGATTTTCCCAGCTACAAATTGCCCTTCACCCTGCTCACTGTCTGCACGGAAATAAGCCAATTTATTTCCTTCTATATTCTCTGTCCATAAATTCTTTTCCTTACGGTTCAGGTTATTGTTGATTACACCATTGGCTGCTGCCAAAATCCGCTTAGAGGAGCGATAATTTTGCTCAAGCATAATCACATTAGCATCAGGATAGTCCTTTTCAAAGGATAGGATATTGGCAATATCGGCCCCACGCCAGCGATAAATAGACTGATCAGAGTCCCCTACAACACACAGGTTTTTAAAACGTTGTGCCAGTTTCTTAACAAGCATGTATTGGGCACGGTTTGTATCCTGATACTCATCCACATGGATATATTGAAACTTTCTTTGATAGAATTCCAGGACTTCCGGAACCTTATCAAAAAGTTCAAATGTTTTCATAATCAAATCATCAAAATCCAAAGCCTGATTTTTACGGAGCCTTTTTTGATACTCTGTATAAAGGTCGGCTACTGTTTGCTCATAGTAATTACCAGCACTATTGGCAAACTCCTCATGATTGATCAATTCATTCTTTGCAGAAGAAATGGTTCCAAGAATGGTCTTAGGTTCAAATTTCTTCGTATCAATATTTTTTTCTTTCATGATTTGTTTAATTACGGTTTGTTGGTCACCAGGATCCAATATAGAGAAATTACGATTCATGCCGATCCTGTCAATATCACGGCGTAAAATCCGCACACACATGGAGTGGAAGGTGGAAATCCAGATTTCATCAGCAGCACCGCCAAGGATACCCTGAATTCTTTCCTTCATCTCTCTTGCTGCCTTATTAGTAAATGTGATGGCAAGTATATTCCATGGTGCTACTTCTTTTTCCACAATTAAATAAGCGATGCGATGGGTAAGAACCTTGGTTTTACCACTGCCCGCTCCGGCCATAATTAGCAAAGGGCCATCCGTAGCTTGAACAGCCTCTTTTTGTTTATTGTTTAATCCCGTTAACAGTCGATCTGATAAGAACTGCATTATGACACCACCCTAACGAACGTTTGTTCTTATTATACTTCATCCAATGGCTTTGACGACAATTTATTTATTCTTTTTAGCAGATTCTACTGTCATGAGTGCCGTCTTCAAATCATCATAGACAAGATTTCCGACAACAATGACATCCGCCAATTCGGACATTTCCTTAGCTTGTTCTGTACTTGTAATACCCCCACCGTAAAACAGGGTTGTATCCATTAATGTATCTTTAACGGTTCTAACAAGTGCTGGATCTCCATACTGTCCGCTGTATTCTAAATAAAAAATAGGTAAATGCAACATTTTTTCTGCCATAAGGGCATAAGCTGCTGCATCTTCTTCTGTTAAAGCTGTATCAGCATCCGTCAATTCAGCCGCTTTACAATCAGCATTAAGGATGCAATACCCTTCCACATGCATTTCTTCCCAATTGATCATGTGGCCAAATTCTTTAATTGCTTCTTTATGCAAACCAAGAATCCAATCTGGATTCCTGCTATTCAAAACAGATGGTATAAAATACAAATCAAATCCCGGGGTTATGGATTCTAAATTTGAAACCTCAAGCACACAAGGCAGTGTATAACGCCTAACTCGGGCCATTAAGTCCAGGACATTTTCTAATGTAACACCATCTGAACCTCCGACTATAATCGCATCGGTACCCGATTCACAAACCTTTTCCAGTGCTTCATCTGAAATGTCTTTATTTGGATCGAGTTTAAACACATGCCTCCACTCGCGAAAATCATACACGTAAGACAACCCCCATTCTAATTTCCATTTAATCATTATAGCATTCCTTTTGGTGATACCAAAGAGTTAGAAAATTCACATGGTCTTCCATTATTTATCCGATTTAAAAAACGGTTATCTCTTGTAGTTGGTGGTTTTAAAATTAACGTTTACATACTAAAAATTGGACAAATAAACTACCTGATTCTACCTAATATCATTAGAATTTAACAGAGGACAAATTTAGATATTGAGATGTACATGAAGGCAAATAAAAAAGCAAGCAGCCGTAGTGCTATTTCCACGCGGTCTGCTTGCTTTTATTTAGTTCACGCATTATTTTCTTTTAATCTGCTTAATGCCATAGAATAGGCATCATTTCCATAATTCAGGCAACGCTTCACTCTTGAAATAGTCGCTGTACTTGCTCCTGTTTCCGTCTCAATCATATGATACGTTTTTCCTTCTTCAAGCATACGAGCAACCTCAAGGCGCTGGGCAAGAGATTGTATCTCATTCACTGTACATAAATCATCAAAAAAACGATAACACTCATCGAGATCTTTCAAAGATAATACAGCGTTGAATAGTTGATCCAATTCTTTGCCTTTTAGTTTGTTAATTTGCATATGTTCAGGTTCCTCCTAATCATTTGAGAGTGTGACACTCTTATTTAAGCCGGGTTGATCCGGTACAATATTTATCCATGTTTTACCCTGTACTAGTTTGACTTCCGTTCCACCGGATACTGGCACGATTCGACCCTCTTTATTCGACCATTGAATCTCTGAGCGTTTCCCTTTTTGCAGTAAATACGCATCTCCACCCGCAGTGAGGTCAATTTCACGTCGGCCTTTATCATCTTTAACCTTGTGAACGGCTTCAACAATCAGGATATTATCCAGTAAAACAGGTTTTTTGGTCTCTTCATCTTCCGTGCGTACTCCAGCCGTATAGCGTGTATACTTTTCACTGGAAGCATCATACTTATAGGTCACATCATAATCCGCAGATCCGTAGGAAATGTTTGCGACTGTATATTCCTCACCCGAAATTAACCCTGTCTCATCTTCCGAAAAAAAGGAGTAAGCAGGAGGCGTCTCTTGCATTGTGTACCCTTCATTTTTTGCACCTTTCAAAATGTTTTCATAAGTGATATAGGAATTGTGAGGTGCTTTTCGATCTGAAGATCGTTTGAAAAGGGTCCCATCATGATTAAGTCCGTTCAAGTAGTCTATATAGTCAGATTGAATTAATTTCTGCGCATCAGGACTCCAACCATGAAAAATATACAAGCTTTCAAATCCTTTGGCAAGTTCTATATAATAATCTCTCGCACTTCTTATTGGCCCAAAAGTTTCAGGAAATTCACTTTGATAAATAGCCAGTAATCTTGTTATATTGCTTTCGGCCAAAACCTCATACACAACATCTGCTTTAGAAATACCTGACTGCGGCCTCGCTTTGGGATGGTTATTAACCATCACCGATATCGCCCTATGATTAACCTTTTCGTTCGTATTAAATCCAGTTAGCGGATACGAATTTTGTTGGTCTGTTACTTCTTTATCTGATTCCTTAGGCTTTTCGCTTTCTTTATTACCTGAACAACCTGCCAGAAGGACAATAACTAAAATTACCATGAACGAAGCTTTCTTAATCATGTTTTGCACCTCTTCGAATTAACTCATTCCAAAAAAGTCTATCTTTTATCTTTCTCTATCTTACTCTTTTCTTTACTATTTTAACGCATTATAGTCGGAAAGAGTACAGATTTATTCATGACATCATATAAACCTGCCTGTGTCACCCTAATATAAGGTAAATGAGTAGATGAAAAGAATAATAATGAATAAATTGGATCGTTAAATAGATACCCTTTTTCCACCAACAATTCTCGCAATTTAGTCTCTTGTTCTATTAATATCGGAAGTTCCTGGTTGGACATCATCCCTTGCAGCTGTAGAGGCATTTCAAACAATATTTCCCCCTTCTCCACAATCACAATACCACCGCCAATCTCTTTCATCCGATCAAAGGCTAATCTCATATCTTTTTTACTCTTCCCAATCAGCAGAATATCCCCGGAGTTTGAGAATGAAGAGGCAAATCCATATAAACGGTTTGCAAAACCTTTGAGCAAGGTATTGATTCTGGATTTACCATCTCTGGTCAGGTACGTAAAAAAGCACTCATCATGGTCTTCATCCAATATCTCTCTCGAAACATCAATATGAATAGAATATGGTTTCGTGATCACGCTATTCTCCATATTAATGCCAAATGGCATGGAGTATTGGAAGTCATATTCAGTAAGATCCCAATCAAGCTTCAGAGGACTAAGACCATAGTCGCCCCAGGAAATCGATGCCTGATTCATTTCAACTCGTTTCCCATTCTTTTTCACCCATTGTCCTTTTGATAAAACAGAGTGAGGAGTTGGTTTATCCTCGGCAGACAGGAAGTTAATGTTCGCTATCCGGCCTGTCGCAATATTTCCGTGTAAATAATCGATATTATAATATCGGGCAATATTTAAGGATGCCATATTATAAGCATCAATAATAGGCACACCTTTTTCTATCGCAATTGCAATTAACTGATCTGTAAACCCATCTTTATAAAATCCGGGTGTAGAACCATCTGTGTTAAAAAATAACCGGTCGTAGGAATTCAATTCATATTCTTTTAAATCATCCAGAATACGAGGCAGATCCGGGCGAATCGAGGAATGCCTTAAGGAAACATCATATCCCTGCATCAATCTGCGAATGACTTCTTCACCTGTCATAGCCTCATGATCACAATCAGCACCCAGCAACATTAATTTCGTCAATGTTTTTTCAGAAGCACCAGGAAAATGACCTTCAATTTTCTTCCTCATTCTTTTCGCTTCCTGAATCCAATGAAGCATCATATCATCTCCATCGAGAAGACGCGGCCAACCTGTCAGCTCTCCAGCCTGCAGGACACCATCATGCTCAAGCCAACTCTTCACATTGGAATGCGAAAAAACCATTTCTTCATTCCTCAGTTCTGTCTGGGAATCGAGCCTTGCCCACCAATACATAGAGCTTGGTAGATTGCGCAATTCCTTGAGCAGTGCAAACGCTTGTCTATTTTCCAAAAGCGTAAACAATAGCATATTATCATTGATTAAGGTCGTTGTCCCATACTGGGCGGCATGTAGACATAAGCTTGCTGGATTATATAATTGAAATGGGTGGGCATGCGGCTCAATATAGCCGGGTACCAAATATTGACCTGTGCAATCTACAATCTCATACCCATCCTGAATAACAGGCATTTTTTCACCAACATAAACTATCCGATCTTCATATATCCAAATATTCGCCTTCATCCACTTTCTAAATACCTGGTTCAAATACACAGCATTTGTTAATACAAGTGTTGGCGCTAATTTTCCATCAATCACATGAACATGCTCTCGAAGCTGTTTATTCTTCCATCTGTATCTTTGTCCTAACACGAATAGAACCCCCCTCACGAAACGTAATCTTCTATATTTTAAAAATGGAAACACCTTTTCCATTTACTAAACTTTAAATGTAAGCCCTTTCAATATACTAACATATTTCTATTGTTTAGAGCATTAAAGAATGGATTTAATTAACAATTCCTTGCAGCTACCATCAATAAATCATTTATTTATATCCGTTATGTGTATACAACTATTACGTATGACACATAAAAAAGTTCCCTTATATCCGCTAAATAAACAAAACTTCCCAAGTACATAATTCCCCTGCTCATTCAAACAAAACCTGTTCATCTACGATATTATTTTTATCGTATTCTAACTGCAGTTTATATTCTATAGATAGCAAAAAAGCTTACAATAAGGATGTACCCCATTGTAAGCTTCCAGTTTTATTGTTTTTGAATCGCTCGCTCTCCAATATCATGGCGATAGTAGAGACCTTTACATTGAATTCCTTCCAGTTCACGATAGGCCCTCTTTTGGGCTAGTTCCAATGTTTGATCCAATGTAGCCAGCAAGAGGACTCTACCGCCATCTGTCACAAATTCACCCCATTCATTTTTATTTGTTCCGGCGTGATACAGATGTGTAGGTAAATCAACATAATTCAACCCTTTTATAACACTGCCCTTTTCGTACTCACCTGGATAGCCATTAGCTGCCATGACGACTCCGACCGCACTTTCCTCTGACCATTCCAATTCCATATCAACAGAATTAAGGACATTTTCAACTACATCAAGTAAATCTGATTTTAACCTTGGCAGAATGACTTGTGTTTCCGGGTCTCCAAACCTAGCATTAAATTCTATCACTTTAGGACCCTCTGCAGTAGCAATCAAACCAGCATAAAGGATTCCAGTAAAGGAACGCCCCTCTTTCACCATTGCCTTTGCTGTTGGTATCAAAATTTCGTCTAAAGCTTGTTTAATCATGTCATGACCGATATGCGGAACAGGTGAATAAGCACCCATCCCACCAGTATTGGGACCTTTATCACCGTCAAAAGCTCGTTTATGATCCCGAGCAATTTCCATTGGATAGACCTTTTCTCCATTCACAAAGGCCATAAAGGAAAACTCCTCACCGCTCAAAAATTCCTCAATTACGATTTTCGCCGAAGACTCTCCAAATCTTTGATGAAGAAGCATCTGATTTAAAGCTTCCAGTGCATCTCCTTCTGTCATCGCAACGACTACACCCTTACCTGAAGCAAGCCCGTCCGCCTTGATGACAATCGGCATGTCCTTTTTCTTTACATATTGGACTGCTTCCTTATAATCTGTGAATATTTCATAATCCCCGGTAGGTATATCATATTTTCTTAGCAGTTCCTTTGTAAAAGACTTACTTCCTTCAATTATCGAAGCAGCTTGGGTTGGTCCAAAAACGGTAAGGCCATGAGCCATAAAATCATCTGCCATTCCATTCACTAAGGGAACCTCCGGGCCAATAAACGTTAATCCTATTTGATTTCTTTTTGCGTAATCTATTAAACGAGCATGCTCTGTCTCTTGGATATTCACAATTTCGGCCACGTCTGTCATTCCGGGATTCCCAGGTGCTACAAATACGTTTGTAACGCGCTTGCTCTCGGCAAATTTCCTAGCTAAAGCATGTTCACGTCCTCCGCGCCCTATAATAAGTACTTTCATCATTCATGCCTCTCCCTCTTAATGTTTGAAATGCCTTACTCCAGTAGTGACCATTGCTATTCCGTACTCATCTGCTTTTTTCACAGAATCCTCGTCCCGTTTTGACCCGCCTGGCTGAATAATTGCGGTGATACCTGCTTTAGCTGCCGCTTCGACTGTATCATCCATCGGGAAGAAGGCATCTGATGCCATAATAGCTCCCGTTGCTTTTTCACCAGCCTGCTCTAATGCAATTTTCGCCGCACCGATTCGATTCATTTGGCCTGCGCCAACCCCAAGAGTCATCTGCTCATCGGAAACAACAATCGCATTTGACTTAACATGCTTTACAATGTTCCATCCAAATTGAAGAGCTTTCCACTCAGCTTCTGTAGGCTCCCTTTTTGTAACAACCTGAAGCTCTGCGTCTTGAAGATTCGCATGATCTGAGTCCTGAATCAGTAACCCACCAGTGATGGACGTTAGTTTCTTCTCCCTATTCTCTTTTTCTTGAAACGGAATCGTGAGCAAGCGTATATTCTTCTTGGATGTTAAGATTTCAAGTGCCTCGTCGGTAAATGATGGGGCAATCACAATTTCAAGAAAGATTTCATGGAGTAATTTTGCCGTGTCCACATCTACTTCACGGTTCAAAGCAACAATGCCGCCAAAGATGGAGGTAGGATCTGCTTCATATGCTTTTTGAAAAGCTTCATAAATTGTTTCTCCTGTCCCTGCACCACATGGATTCATATGTTTAACAGCTACAGCTGCCGGCTGTTCAAATTCCTTAACGATTTCCAGCGCTGCATCTACATCATTGATATTGTTATAGGATAACTCTTTTCCATGCAGCTGATGGGCTGCCGCGATTGAAAACGTTGAGCCAAGCGGCTTCACATAAAAGGCAGCTTGTTGATGGGGATTTTCCCCATAACGGAGTGACTGCTTAAGTGTGTATGTAACAGTCAGATTCTCAGGCTGATCCTCTTCTGTCAAATTCGTCATATACTCGGCAATCAGTGCATCATAAGCAGCAGTATGGCGAAAAACCTTTGCTGCCAATTTTCTTCTATCCAATATAGAAAGTTCCTCTTTACGGAGTCCTTCAAGCACTTTTTCATAATCTGCCGGATCTACCACAACCGCTACCGATTCATGATTTTTTGCAGAAGCCCGTAGCATGGCAGGTCCGCCGATATCCATATTTTCAATAGCATCTTCAACTGTCACATCCGGTTTAGTGATCGTTTCCTGGAATGGATAAAGGTTGACGCAAACCAGTTGAATGGGGACAATCCCTTGCTCTTCAAGCTGAGCCATATGCCCTTCATCATTTTGTTTCCCAAGCAATCCGCCATGGATAAATGGATGCAATGTTTTCACACGTCCATCCATAATTTCCGGAAATCCTGTTACGTCACTGACACTTATGACAGGAATGCCGTGATCAGCTAATGTTTTTTTCGTTCCGCCAGTGGAAATAATCTCAAACCCTAGTTCCACAACCCCTTTGGCGAACTCAACAATTCCCTCTTTGTTTGATACACTGATTAAAGCACGCTTCTTCATACTGTTTCCCCCTGTTCGATACATATCTGCTCAATAATCTTTGGATATAAGTCATGTTCAACATGTTGAATTCTTTTATGTAGATCTTCCATGCTTTCCCCTTCAAGAATGGAGATCGCTCTCTGTGCAATAATCGGACCCGTATCCATGCCTGCATCTACATAATGAATGGTGACACCCGTTACCCTTACACCCGTCTCTACCGCCTGAAGAATTGCATTCTTTCCTGGAAAAGATGGCAATAAAGAAGGATGGATATTAATAATTTTATCGGGATAGGCTGTCAATAGCACCGAACCAATCAAACGCATATAGCCCGCCAGAACAATCAGGTCTACTTCTTTTGCCTGCAGCTGCTGTAGAATCTCCTGTTCGAAATCATTTTTCGAA
>JAZUQD010000025.1:0-2046 GCA_045605505.1 Pradoshia sp. | reverse complement strand
CAGTTACAACAATCAGACGGTCGGCATTACGAATAGTTGCAAGGCGATGTGCGATTACTAACGTAGTACGGTTCGCCGCCAATTCATTTAACGATTGCTGAATGTTTCTTTCTGTTTCCGTATCTAAAGCTGATGTAGCCTCATCTAAAATTAAGATCGGCGGATTTTTCAAAAACATACGTGCAATGGCAAGTCTCTGTTTCTGCCCTCCGGATAACTTCAGCCCCCGCTCACCAATCTGTGTATGGTATCCATCCGGCAGCTGTTCAATCATTTTTTCCAAATGAGCTTTTCGGGCCGCTTCCTTAATTTCCTCAAATGAGGCATCCAGCTTCCCATAAGCAATATTTTCGCGAATGGTTCCTGTAAATAAAAAGACATCCTGCTGTACAATCCCAATATGTTTACGAAGTGACTCAGTTGTCATATCGCGAATGTCCATTCCATCTATTATAATGGACCCGGCGTCCACATCATAAAAGCGTGCGATAAGTGAGCATATCGTGGTTTTTCCGGCACCGGATGGACCAACAAATGCAGTTGTTTCTCCTGCCTTTAGATCAAGATTGACATCGTGTAAGACTGGTTTGGATTCATCATAGCTGAAATCAACATGACGGAAGGAAATATCCCCCTTCAAGCCGCTTACTGAGATCGCATTTTCTTTATTTTGTATATCTGGCTCCTGTTCAATAAGCTCACGGAAACGCTTGAAGCCTGCCATTCCTTTTGGATATAACTCAAGCAATGCACTGATTTTATCAACAGGCTTAATTAATACATTTGTATATAGGACGAAGCTTATCAGCTCTCCATAAGATAATGTACCTTTAAAGCTGAGCCAGGCTCCTACTACAAGAACCAACAATGTCAGCATCCTTGTTATCATATAAATAGAAGAGTGTGTCCATGACATCACCTTGTAGGCAACAAGCTTGGCAGAACGGAATAATCCGTTATTCAATTCAAAGCGATCCATTTCATACGCTTCATTAGTAAACGATTGTACAACACGCACACCTGCTACACTGTCTTCCACCCGAGCATTTACATCTGCAATACTTCCGTACATATTCTTCCATGCTGCGTTCATTTTCATATTGCTGAAGGTCACCAGCCATATTAAAAATGGAATTAAAATAACCGCAACGATCGCTAAGGTTGGATTAATATTAAACATGATGGCAAAGGCACCGAAGAATGTCATAATTGCGATGAAAAGATCCTCAGGTCCATGGTGGGCAAATTCGCCAATATCAAATAAATCATTAGTCACTCGGCTCATTATGTGGCCGGTTTTTGTATTATCAAAAAATCGAAATGATTGCCGCTGAACATGATTAAAGAGCTCCTGTCGCATGTCTGTTTCAATATTTATTCCCAGCTTATGACCCAAATAGTTCACAATAAATTGCAGGAATGTACTCAGTAAATAAACAGCTAATAATAAAATGCTGACCGTTACGACCATGCTCCAATTACCTGTCGGCAGCAAATCATCAACAAACCATTGGACAGCCATCGGAAAAGCCAACTCCAGCAACGCAACTATAATGGCACTAGTAAAGTCAATCACAAATAGTCGCTTATGCGGTTTATAGTATGAAAAAAATTTCCTCAGCATCCCTTTATTCCTCTCTTTTCTAGTCTCAACTCATCCATTATATCAATATCTCTCAAATATAAATGAGATTTCTGTATAAACGGAATAGATTTACTTATTCTTCAAGCAATTCGAGCCTCCTATATCTCTCAATCTTTTAAACGCACTATTAATAAAATGATGATTATTAACATAAGTGTAACAAAAATTTAAGTTTAAAAAGAATATGAGAGCTGGATTGTTGAACCTAAAGCTTACAAATACTTTTCATTTTTTAAAAATTATTCTATTTTTCTAACTATTTACAAACGAGTTACATTTTGATTAAAGACTCTATTTAGTGTTTTTCCTATAGCCACGTTGGAAATATATAGAGTGTAACAACAAAACAATTAAAACAAACGCAAAGGAGCGATTTATTATGGCAGACAAAATGTCTAGAG
>JAZUQD010000024.1:0-2053 GCA_045605505.1 Pradoshia sp. | reverse complement strand
ACAGTCCACAAGTAGGTGATTGGGTTAAGTCATTAGCAGATAAACGTGATGATGCTTCATTTGAAATAATCGATATTGCAGAATTTGATTTACCATTCTTCGGTACAACAGAGATGGACGATGAACGTATCATCAAATGGAATCAAACGATAGGAGCTTATGATGGTTTTATTTTTATTGTCCAGGAATATAACCACAGCATTACCGGTGCCTTGAAAAATGCACTTGATCTAGCACGGGAACCTTGGAACAACAAAGCAGCGGGTATCGTTTCTTATGGAGCAGTTGGTGGAGCGCGCGCAGCAGAACATTTACGAGGTATTTTAGGTGAATTAGCCATAGCTGATGTACGTACACATCCAGCACTTTCAGTATTCACAGACTTTTCAGATCATTTCACTTTCAAGCCAACTGACATACATGTACCCGTTGTTGACACAATGATAAATGAAGTTGTTACTTGGAGTGCTGCATTAAAAAAAGTCCGTGGCTAACAACTTAAAGGAGGTAGGTTTTAATGACAAATCACCCACTTCCAATATTACGTGCAGAAGAAACTCTATGACGAGGCAATCCGTATTTTCGTATTCGTGTCACACAGCCAGAACGTGTACCTAATGGTAAAACATTCACCAGATTACCGAAATTTATTGCAATCAAAACCATAATAATGACAAAAAGAGCAGGGCAGTAAGGTGCCGCACTCCAAAGGTTAGAGTCAACTAACTTTTAGGGTGTGTTTATATTCATTTTATAATTGATTGTTTATCTAACTAACGAAGACAATAGTTGAAAGTAAAAAAGACACCGAAGTGTCTTTTTTACTTTCAACGGATAGATTGGTATTTGTATTCCATTAAAAAACTAGTAATTGTAAAGGTGTGCCTCTGACTTTGGAATAACTTTTGGTCCCACTGCTTCTCTACCGTAGACAATAACTTTGCCCTTGCCTCAATTGAATTCGGTATCTACTTTTTGATTTCCACATATCCGACATACTGAGCCTTGTTGGATGAATTTCTTGTAATAACCTCCATTACGAAGGTTCCTTCGGTATCAGGGAAGGTGAATTCCCCATCTTCTGTCACATCGAGATCGGTATCTTTCCCGTTTTCCCACAATGTGACGGCAATAGAATCTGGCCAGCTGGCCCCACTGCTTCCGCTATTTTCCTCATTTTCGATAATGTCAATCCTGGCCTCCTGGGTGGGATATGCAAATATTTTATTCTGTTTAGGACCGAATTCTTCAATATTTAACACAACGTTCTTTACCTCGCCACTCGACGAGCTCCAACTGACATTGGCTTCGGTTAACGGGTATGCTAGGAGGCCCTCCATCTCGCCTACATCTAAACGAGCGCTCGGAAGCCCTACATCATAATCCTCCGCAAAACATCCTGAAAAGGTAAAAATTAAAAAGATTCCGGTAACACATTTCAACCATTTGTTCATCATACATTTCCCCCTACATGGTTAATGCCAAAATTCACTTATATTAAACTCTAATGCCCTGTTTGGTCATTAAGGAAGTTAGTCCGCTTAGAGGATATTTTTTCACATTAATATTTTCTTCTTCTTGGTGACTGAGACTGTATCAGATAAGCAAGGAGATCCTTAGATGAAGGGAGAATGGAGATGTTTTATCTAAAGATTTCACTAAAGGAGAATTGAGCAATAAAAACCAGTATTGCTGTTTTATCTTCGTTTCCTTCGCCAAATCCACACGTTTGACAAGAGAAGTAATCCTGCAATGGTACCAGCAATTCTTTGATCGCGGCTACGGGTATATTCTAAAAAGTCATCTGCTTCATAATCTGCCAGTTCCCCGTTCGGAAACTTTTCCACATCCGTTGTCAGCTTCAGCCATTCATCTGTTCGACCGCACGGATCAACCTCGATGTGCAATCCTTTTTTTTGTCCGTAGATAAGGTAGACTCCGCCTTCTTTGAGGGTTTCTTGTAACCAATCTCCGATCATGTCTTTCACTTCAGCCCTAGGTTTCAGGTCCCCTTTGTAGACCGTGTCCACTTGAATAATGTAACTGTCTCCTT
>JAZUQD010000023.1:0-36664 GCA_045605505.1 Pradoshia sp. | reverse complement strand
TCCTTTTATTAAGTAACTTGTTTATTGCTTTTTTAGGGATTGGTCTTGTAATCCCGGTTATGCCAACCCTTATGCGAGAGCTTGGTCTGGATGGCACGATTATGGGCTATCTTGTTTCAGCTTTTGCGGTAGCACAACTTATCGTATCACCGTTTGCGGGGAAATGGGTAGATTTATACGGACGTAAACGGATGATCATAATTGGTATGTTTTTATTCGGAATATCAGAGTTGATATTCGGTTTAGGCGAACAGGTATGGGTATTATTCTTATCGAGAATTTTAGGCGGGATTAGTGCGGCATTTATCATGCCTGCAGTAACAGCCTTTATCGCAGATATTACCACAATAAAGGAACGCCCAAGAGCGTTAGGATATTTATCAGCAGCTATTAATACAGGCTTTATCATTGGACCGGGGATTGGCGGATTTTTAGCAGACATTGGTACACGTATGCCTTTTTATTTTGCTGCAGGATTAGGAATTTTTGCAGGGATTTTCTCCATTATCATGTTGAAGGAACCTGAACGAACAGTAGAAACAAATGCTACAAAAGAAGTTACTAATAAAAAAGGATATCGTAAATTATTTACGGTAATCTATCTGATCCCATTCTTAATTATTTTATCTTCTTCACTTGGATTATCTACCTTTGAGTCTATGTATAGCTTGTTTGTTGATTACAAATTTGGTTTTACGGCTAAGGATATTGCGATGCTTATCACAGTTAGCGCCATATTAGGTGTAATTGCGCAGGTATTTTTATTCGAGAAGATTACTAGAGTGATAGGAGAAATATGGCTTGTTAAGGCATGTTTACTGGTGGGGGCTGTTTTTGCTTTCCTTTTAACCAGAGCAACTGCCTTTTGGAGCGTACTCACGGTTACATTTATTGTATTCCTCGCTTTTGATTTAATCAGACCGGCGATTACGACGTATTTATCACGGATTGCTGGAAATGATCAGGGATTTGTCAGTGGGATGAACTCAGCATTTACGAGTGTAGGAAATATCATTGGGCCGGCAATCGGCGGGATTCTATTTGATATTGATCTCATCTATCCTTATACATTTGCGGCTGTATTATTAGGAATTAGCTTGTTGATTTCCTTCGTGTGGCACGAACGGAAAACGGAAGTATCGTAATTTAGTGATAAAAATCAAAGAAAACCAGCTGTGTTGGAAAATGCCGGCTGGTTTTGTCTTTTTTGCGGTTGATGAATCTAAACAGCTAGTAGCGGTTGAAAATCCCTCTTTCTTTTTCACCCCAATATGGAAGCGATGACTTTCCATCAATCATTTTACTCATTCCTTTAGCATATATTTAGGAAGTGTTGGAAGGAAGTCCTGCTCATATTATGTACAAGCCGTTTTTCAATACTTTAGTACTCTTTTAGCGTATAAATTACTCAAAGAGTTTTGCTCAATTATTTTCTATCCATTAGATTAGGTTGATCTTTATACTCTTAAGAGATATAGCGAAATTTTAAAAATTGTATAATAAGAAGATATTTAACTTCATTTTTAATAAATGACCATCTCAAACAACAGGCCCTATAGAATACTGTACCAAGACTGTTCATACAAGAATTATTTACTGTAAAGGAATGAGCAAGAGATGAACCTGCAAATTCGATTAGCCAAAAATACAGAAACAAAACAGATTGTCGATTTCTTAAGAGAGGTTGCTTCTTGGCTTAAATCAAAAGAAATCAATCAGTGGTCTTATTTATTATCCGGAGGAGAGGATGATGCAATAGAGCGAGCCATCCTTAACAAAGAGACCTATATAGCTGAATGCGATGATCAACTAGTAGGAACATTTACTATTTCACCCGTGCAAAGTGATTGGGATATTGATATATGGGGGGAGCGAAAGGACAGCTCCTTATATTTACATCGCCTTGCCGTAAGTACGGACTATAAGGGAAATGGATTAGGGTCTGAAATGATTCAGTGGATGGAAGAAATGTTCGCCGATCAGTACATATATCTAAGGCTGGATTGTGTGTCGACTAACCGTAAGCTGAATCAATTTTATCAAACATGTGGATACAAATTGGTGGGCTCTGCTGATGGATTTAATAAATACGAGAAACGATTAAGGTAAGCAAGATATCCTTATATTCACTGTGGGCAATAAGAATTTTAGGAAAGAGAGCTCATAAAGATAAGTGTTATTTATTTTACTTTCTGATTATTTTGTGATGATATAGTACAATGGAGATTACTATGATTGTCCAAGGAAGGAATATTTTGATAGTACTTAAGAGTATTTCTGATTGGTCATTATCGCATAACTGAATTATAGAAAGGATGGTCCAATTGGAGTCTTGGATTATGGATTTAATGGATCAATTTGGATATTGGGGTGTGTTTTTTCTAATTGCCTTAGAGAATGTATTTCCTCCGATTCCATCTGAAGTGATTTTAACATTTGGGGGATTTATGACCCATCAAACGACTTTAACGGTATTTGGAGTCATATTGGTATCGACAATTGGTTCGGTTTCCGGAGCGGTCATATTATACTATATTGGCCGATTGCTTGATGTCAGTCGATTGGAGAAAATTATTGATCGGTATGGGAAAATTCTTCGTCTTACAAAAGAAGATATCTATAAGGCTGATGCCTGGTTTGATAAATATGGCATTTGGACCGTTTTATTTTGCCGTCTTATTCCCTTGATAAGAAGCTTGATTTCTATTCCTGCGGGGATGTCCAATATGAATTTCCCATTGTTCCTTCTGTTCACAACAATAGGTACGGTTGTGTGGAATACTATTTTGGTTTCATTGGGAGCAAGTGTAGGGGAAAATTGGCATGAAATCGTGAATTATATGGACGTTTTTTCGAATGTCATTTATGCATTACTTGCTCTGTTATTTGTCCTATGTATCATTTGGTATATCAGAAAGAGAAAAGAACGAAAATAAATTGGAAAACCCTTGTTCTCCTGATGGATGGAGTGCAAGGGTTTTTTTTATTCATTCGGCATATACTCATCTAAAAACGAGTGTACCTTTTCTTTATATAAATCTGGGTTCCTATCATAGGCATTGCCATGTTCTGCTTTCGGAACTAGATACAAGTCTTTTTTTGTAGGAGTAGCCGCATAAAGTTCATGTACCATTTCAACTGGAACAAAGGTATCTCCTTCCCCATGGATATAAAGAATAGGCAGATTCGTTTTCTTAACCTGTTCAATGGCTGAAGCCTCTCCAAATGAATAGCCTGCTCGGATTTTTGTTAATAAACTTGTTGTTTGTACAAGTGGGAAACTTGGAAGACGGTACATCCTTTTCATTTGATAGGAGAGAACATCTTTAGCAGATGTATATCCGCAATCAGCAATGACCGCTTTTATTTGACTCGGCAGCTTCTCACCGCTAGTCATTAAAACAGTAGATGCCCCCATAGAAACACCGTGCAGGACGATACTTGAATCTTCTCCTTTACGATCGATTATATAATCAATCCATTGAAGATAATCCTTGCGCTCAGGCCAGCCAAATCCAATATAGTCCCCTTCACTTGCACCATGGCCACGCGCATCTGGCATAAGTACATTATAGTTTAGCATTTCATGATAATATTTTGCATATTCAGCCATATTCTTCGCCTTGCCAGCGTATCCATGCGCAATAATCACGGTTTGATTCGTTGGTTTATCAGCTTCCAAGTAATAGCCTTTTAATTTAAGACCATCCACAGAAGTAATCGATACAGTTTCAAAGTTCGAATTATTCATCCATGTAATTGCTTGATCCTGCAGAGAGTTATCGGTTGAGACCTCTAAGTCTGGATTATCATTCAGAAAATCCTTTTCAGAGCGATCAACAGCCACATTATAAAAGTAAAAACTGGCAGCAATCAGAATAGCCAGTATGAGAATAACCATAATCATCATCCACTTTTTCATTGTTCACATCCTTTTAACCAATTTCTTCATTACAACACGCATATTATTTGTATCAATTTGTCTAAAAGACAAAACATCTATATATATTCTAATAAACGATAACGTTTATTTCACTTGAAAAGAATATTTCTCTTATGATTGATTAAACATTTTTAGTTTGGCTGATTCGTTTTGATTATCTTTGGAGACCTGATTTTCTGAGTATAATCTCAATTTACTTCAGGTTATAGATGTAAAATTTTCCGTTAATCAAATTGGCAAACAACCTGCTAAAATATAGAATGACCTGAAATTTGCAGGTTAAATAGGATTTTCTAAAGGACGCAGATTAATGCATACAGAAAAACTCTTTCAAATAGTAAAACAATATATAGAACATACTTCCTCTCCATTGCTGATTAAACTACTCATTAATGGGTTGAAAGTCGATATGAACTATCAAAAGGGGAAGCTTCAGAAGATAACTATGATGGATCAAGAACATCTTGGTTTGGATGTGACTCATGTGGTTCGAGCAAGTGTGGATGTACCTGACAAGATTCCGTTTACTGGATTCGTAAGTGTTAGGGCATACGTCATTCATACATTTTCAGATTTTGAAAAGATGAATATGAAAGGCGAGTATTTAGATCATAAGGATTTAACGAAGAAACTAATGGTACGGCAGATGGATGGTGAGCAGAATAAATTAAGGGTAATTGCCTCAAGTATTGTTGATATTAATGATTATGATAATGAAAATATTCTTACCGAGATGGAACGGTTGGAATTTCTTCTAAATCAGGGGTTTCACGTAGTTTATCATGAACGGCTAGAAAACTATAAAGAAATAAGGAGGTATTATGATACCTTTCTGGAGTATCATCGGAAGGAGATTGGCTATTCCATATCAGGTCTACAAATACTAACTGCTGATTCTCATGGTTTTACTGATGGATTAATACTACCGTTTTCACCAGATAAAGTGGTTCTAACCGTTGAAGATTGCTTTCCTAAAGTCGATTCCACAGGAAAAATTAATCCTATTTTAAAAATAAAAGCGATTGATATGGCAGGTGACCGTTATTTCTCTCTCCGGTTGCCTAATTACTCTAAAATTAAATTAATGGATATTCGAATTGGCGATCAAGTCTTAATGCAAGATGTCCACACCCTTATAGGGGTGGAGATAGAAAAACGGACAGGCACAGAGATTAGTATAACGGAACCAATAAATTGTCCTAAATGTGGGGATAAATTAAAGAGCGATGCTGAGCAGCTATATTGTATGAATATGAATTGTAAGATGAAGCGGGGATCCGAAAAAGATTATCAGAAGAAGGAGATTGAAGGTAAAACCATTGTAATTACTGGTACTCTTTCAATCAGAAGATATGAATTCAGGAAATTAATCGAACAATCGGGTGGGATATTGGCAGGGGTGGTTACGAACCAAACAGATTTTCTTTTAGTAGGGGAAAAAGGAATAGGAACGGTCAAATATAGAAAAGCACAATCCCTAAAGGTACCTATCGTAACAGAGGCCCAGTTCAGGTTAATGATTGATAAGGAAAAGGACCAATAATGTGATTGGTCCTGATTTAATTTATGCGAAGTTGAGATTGATTTTTCTGGAACAACCAAGAATGTAAACGAGGGTACAGGATAATTCCCACTATTGATAAAGGTAGCCATAAAAGAGCGTATGGCACACAAATTTGTCCATAGAAATTATAAGGAAGGCCGCTATAATCCCATATAGACAGCTTTAGCCATATATTTAAAATGAAACCGGCGCATAATTCTAAGAAGGTCACTAAAAGAGTACCAACCAAGGCTTTCATATAGAGAGGGATTTTAATTAGAGTGAGACATCCGAATACTGTGAAACAAATTCCGCCAAGTAATCCCATTGTCCAATGAGTATGTCCACGCCAAATCAACTCCACTAACAGATAGAGAGAACCGCCAATTATTCCGAGATGTAAGGTTTTCATGAGATTATAAAACATGGAAAGCCTCCTGGTATTAAGGTCAATAGGTTAAGAATTTAACCGAAATAACGGTAAAATTTATTGATCTTTTCGTGCTTCATCAGGTGTATCCAAACGTGTAGAACCATTATTGTGTAGATCTGGATCACGGTCAGATTCAACACGCTTGCTGTTTCTTAGTTTCTTTTCCTGTCTGTCTTTACCCATCATACCCACTCCTTTTTTATTGAATAGGATTAGGGTAACCGTTCTTTGACTTTTCATTACGATTTTTTAAAGAAAATTTAAGGAGAAGTAGAGGAAATCAATCTTTGTGTCGGCATGATCGAAAGTGACTAAATAAAAAAGGATAGGATACTGGTAATTCCCAATAATCCTATCCAAATGATTTTAGATAAATAGACCTACTATTGTAGCAGAAAGAATGGAAGCCATTGTAGCTACGAGGAATAGTTTAAAACCAAATGAGCTTACTTCTTTTGCTTTTGCGCCATTGATTGCTTGAATGGATCCGCTAATAATACCAATGGATGAGAAGTTAGCGAATGAAATTAAGAATGTAGAGTTAACAGCAACTGCTTTCTCAGACAAGTCTGCCATTAAAGGTTGGAATTGTAAAATGGCAGCAAATTCGTTTGCTAATAATTTTGTACCCATTACAGAACCAGCTGTAATCATTTCACTTGCTGGGATACCCATAATGAAAGCAATTGGAGATAAGATATATCCAACAATTGTCGTTAAATCAACACCAACAATTCCACCGACAATTCCATTTAATAGTCCTAAAATCGCTAAGTACGCTACTAACATAACTGCTACGATTACGACTACTTTTCCACCGTCTAATGCGCCGGCACCAATGGCTTCAAAAACATTTTTTGTTTGAACCATGTCGTCAATATCGATTTCACTATCTTCCTTCGTTGCTTTAACTGGTGTCATGATAGAAGTAATGATTAATGCACTAAACATATTCAAGAAAATAGCGATTAAGACAAATTTTGCAGGCAGCATAGTCATATAGGATGCAATTAACGCTGCAGATACGCTTGCCATTGCTGATGTTGAAACAATAAATAGTCTGTTTGAATTTAGTTTACCAATTTGACTTTTAATTGCTAGGATGGCTTCTGATTGGCCGAAAAATATAGAGTTAACGGCATTGAAGCTTTCTACTTGCGGTAAGCCAGTGATTTTTGAAATAAGTCCGCCAATATATTTAATAATATAAGGAAGAACTTTGTAATGTGTAAGTACAGATAATAATGCAGATGTAAAGATAACTGGCATCAAGACATTTACGAAGAATGGAGAACCTCCCTCAGGAATCCATCCGCCGATAACAAAGTCTATACCTTCCTGGGAATAACTCAATAATTTATTGAATGCTCCAGCAATCGCATCAACTACTTTTAAGCCTACAGTTGTACCTAATAACAAGAATGTTAGAACTAACTGGATACCAATCATGATGGCAACAGCTTTAAAATTGATATTCTTTTTATCATTGGAAAATAAATAGGAAATTCCTATTAACAATGCAATTCCGAGAATACCGAGAATAATGCTCATTAAAATAACCCCTCAATCTTTTTATTTATTTACTTTCATTTTGCTCAATGGTGAAATTTATAACCATTAACCTTGAAGAATTATACTGACATAACATGTGGACTTACAAGGACATATGTCCTAAATAAAATTTAAAAGAAATATATAATTTTTCAGAAAATAGAATCGTATATTTATTGAATAGAAATTGTTTTGAATCATGTGGAAAGGGTGGAAGTCATTTATAATCAATTTATACCTAACTACCAGAGAAGAGAGAGGGTTATCGGATGATAAAGTTGATAGCAACAGATATGGACGGTACATTTTTAGATGATCATAACCAATTTCCTAAGGATTTTTATAATATTTTTCATAAATTAAAAGAGAAAGATATCATTTTTGGAGCGGCCAGTGGACGTCAATATTATAATCTTGTGGAGAGATTCCACGATATACAGGAACAAATGCTATTTATTGCGGAGAACGGAACATATGTCGTATATAAAGGGAAAGAGCTATATTCCCAAACACTAAAATTAGAAGAAGCAAAGAAATTTGTAGAAATGGCGAGAAATATAGAGGGAGTACATATCGTCCTATGTGGAAAAAAAGCTGCCTATATCGAAAATTCAGCACCAGAGGCCCTTGTAGAAGTTAATAAATATTATGCTCGATGTGAGTTGGTCGATGATTTGATGCATTTGGAGGATGAGATTTTAAAGGTAAGCCTTCTTGACTTTAAAGGGGCTGAGCAAAACAGTGCAACCTACTTTACTCAGTTTAAAAATGATTATCAAGTGACAATCGGTGGCTATTATTGGATGGATATTATGAATCCGGGTGCCAATAAAGGTATTGCCATAAAGCGAGTCCAAGAGCTTTTAAATATACAGCCCGATGAAACAATGGTATTCGGTGATTATTTAAATGATATTGAAATGATGCAAAGTGCGTATTATAGCTTTGCAATGGGAAATGCCCATGAAAAAATAAAAGAGATTGCTAGATTTGAAGCAAAAACTAATAATCAAGCAGGTGTCATTGAAACCATTAAAGAACATATCCTGATTGCCTAACGATAGATATAAAACAGAGTGGCTTTAGTATTTAAGTCACTCTATTTTGTTTGGAAATCATTATATATTTACCAATCACAGCATAAAAGCTATACTTCTATTCGTATTTTCATAATAATTATTGACTAATGAAGATAAAATAATTGAAGGTGAAGCATCTGATGCAAAAAGCTGAAAAAGAGAAAAGCATTTTAAAGTATCTAAAAAAGTATAATATGTGCGAGATTTTCTCTGGCATTCAATTTAATGATATTGATGTATTGCAAATAAGAAAAGGACAGTTGATTTGTTCCAAAGGTGATGAAATCAACGATATGTATTTCCTTGTTGAAGGCAAAGTTAAAATATACACCATTACACCTGATGATAAACGTTTAATATTACGGTTTCAAAAATCATTAGGAATTATTGGGGATATTGAGTATATACAAGGTACGCTTGTGCTTCACACGATTGAAGCTAGCTCTGATTGCCTCGTATTCAAAATACCGTACCAAACAATTAGAAATACTGTAGGGAACGATCCAAGATTCCTGTCATTCTTACTGGATGTGGTTACACGTAGATTCCGTGCCAAAACAGATGCAGCAACATTAAATCTTTTATATCCTGTAGAAGTAAGATTAGCCAGCTTTTTATTATCAACAACTACAGATGGTGAGAGATCGGTTTATCATGAAGAAGCTGTAGGCTCAAGTTTAAAGGATATTGCGGATATGGTTGGAACAAGCTATCGACATTTGAATCGAGTGATTAAAAACTTTTGCAATGAAGATATAATTAGCAGATCGAATGGTAAACTTTTTGTTAAAGATATAGATAGGCTGAAGGAACTTGCGAATAATAATATATATGAATAAAATTTTTGAAGTATATTTCGTATGAAATATGCTTTTTTTTATTTTCAAGATTATTAATACATATTGATTACCGCTAATTAACCATTGTCGGTAGATGGAATCAGACTTTACACAGGAATGTATAAAAGTAAATTTACCATCACAAAATAAAGTTAAATGGATGGTCACCTTAATGTTGTTCAAGGAGGTAAAAAATGTGACTACAATAAAGACATGCTTGGCTAGTCTTGAAGGAATTGAAGCAAGTCTATCAATTTTAGCATTAGAGACAGTCCAAAAAGAGTCTACCGATGATTTACACGAAGCGATGCTACTTGTCGGAGAAATTGTTACAGATATTAAAAAACAGGTTCATACGATGGATTAACGAGCTGAAAATACTTTAGCTCATTTAGGATGTGAATGGAGAATGCCTGATTGGTTAGATGTCATAGTAAGATCTGTTCTTTTTTTGATAATTTTATTTGTGATCACCAAAATCCTTGGGAAAAAGCAAATAGCTCAGTTATCAATGTTTGAGTATGTTACCGGAATAACGATAGGGAATATCGGTGCAGAAGTTGTAACAGGGCTTGACCAAAAAATCCATCTAGGAATCATTGCTATTGTAGCGACAGCAGCCATTCCTTATGCCTCAAACCATATCACTCTTAGAAGCAAAAAATTCCGTGATATTGTTGATGGGAAAGGTACAGTTATTATGGAGGATGGTAAGGTTCTGGAGAATAATTTAAAAAAAGAAAAAGTAACTGCTGATGAATTTTTAGAAATGTTACGTAAAAATGGTGTTTTCGATATTGCAGAAGTAGAATACGCAGTGTTAGAAGCAAACGGAACTTTGAATGTCCTTTTGAAAAGAGAAAACAGGCCACTAACACCAAAAGATATGAACATAAAGGTACCAAAGGAAAAAGAAACAAGAACGGTTATTATGGACGGGGTTATCTTAGACGAACCGCTTGTAAGCATTGGTAAAAGCCGTTCTTGGGTACATACTGAACTAGCTAAAATGGATATGTCATTAGATAATGTGTTTTTAGGGCAAATAAATGCTTCTGGTGAGTTAACCATAGATTTATTCGATGATAAAATGAAGGTACCCTCTCTGCAAGAGAAACCACTTTTATATGCCACAATGAAAAAATGTCAGGCAGATTTAGAAGTATTTGCCCATTCAACCGATGATCAGAAAGACAAACAGATGTACTTGAAAAACAGTCGAAAAATGCAAGATGCTATTGATAAGGTTGCCTATATATTAAAGAATTGAACTAAAGAGGACCTCTACTAATGGAAGTCCTTGTTATTTTACAATTATTGTAATTTATCGACAAAAAATTAGGGGACAGTACTAAATAAAGATGTTCAGGGTACTCTAATACCTAAAGCTATTCACCAATTATGAGCTGAAGAGAGAGAAGACCTAAATAGGCCTTCTTTTTTATTACCTGGGAAATATCAATTATTTTGATATAATCTCGAGTAGAGTGACTTTTAGAATTGACCCTACAAATGGTCTGAGAAGACTGAATTCAGGGTATAGGGAGCTCGTTTTTCAATTCTGAAGGCAATATTGGAACAGCAGTTGGGAACTTTATATATTTTTTATCTTAGCACTAATACCAGCAGGTTTATTATTAAGTGGAATGTATAAATACGTAATAGCGGCAATTATTATTTTATTAGTGGCTGCATTCTATTTCCTTTCTAAAAATAAAAGGGAAAAATAATACTGTAAATTTAATACGAAATAAATGCTTTAAAGACGGATATTAATATATCGTCTTTTTTTTTGCCTTTTTTATTAGGTGTTCGTAGTTATCATTTAACCGTGCTAATTAATTGTAGTATGCAATAGTTCCAACTGATATTGTTTGTCTTTCGTAGAACCAATTGAGGGGATATTAGATGATTTCATTAACTTCCGTGCTATTGAGTTGGAGGAAATACAAAAAAATTCTCGGATCTCTTTATTAGAAATAAATGAACCAACAATCAGAGGCGTAATCTTGTAAGGCTTGCAGATGTGCATGTATTGAGGTCGTTCCACAAACAGGACAATACCATTTACCTTGCTTTCTTAGCATAGAATATATTGTACATTCAGGGCATTGAATTCCAACAATAAGTTCCTTTCGGTTAATTTGGTAGGTTAGCAGAATATCAAGTGTATGAGAGGCATGATGTTTATTGATAAGTGATGCTATTTTCCGAATCTCTTTTTTGGAGAGAAGTTCTTTTGTATGTTTAATTTCAATCTGTTCGATTTTTTGCAAAAGACTTGTACTGCGAATGATGGAGGATGACTGATTAGTCTTAGGATAAGAACCATCACTTTTTAAAATGCAGTTCTGATTAACAAATACAACTACTATTTCAATTGGAGGGGTTGGCAGTTTATGATGTTGCAACCATTGTAGTAATTGAATTCTTTGATGATAAGCTTGATCTTCAGGAAGTGGAAAGTAATTCTCGGTACCATTCAACGTACGAATAAGCTGCCTAAATACAGAGTCAATTAGAATAGTCCCAGTTATATTTTTCACTTCAATGATGAGAATAAAATACGGAGTTAGAATGAGGGTATCAATTTGGAAGGAATATGTTTTATTGGTAAGGCGAACATTATGAAGAATAAAGTATTCTTTTTCATTAAGGAAACTTAAATAATAATCTAGAGAAGCTTCTCCTTTATATCCAGCATTTATTCTTGCAAGATCTTGTTCTACTTTTGCTCTCTGATAATGGTTAGTAGGTAATCGGTTAAGCAAAGCTTCTAGTTTCAGCATTTTCTCCGGTTTTTCCCTGTTTTTTAGAATCATAAGCTTTGTTCCTTTCCAACTGGCGTGTAAAATAATCATAACATTCTATTAAATGTTAGCTTGTGTATTTATTGTGAAATCAAAGTAAACGGAATAGAGCCGAAGTAAAAGGGAATAGAGCGGATAATAGGAAAAATCCAGCCGAAGTTTTCATGAATCCAGCCGAATTCGGCCAAAATCCAGCCAATCGCATATTTACAAGGGAAAAGTGAGCCCTTTTTTTAAAAAACTAATAAGAAGTACAGCAGAGGAGAGTGGAATAGAGCCAAAGTGAAAGGGAATAGAGCGGATAACAGAAAAAATCCAGCCGAAGTTGTCATGAATCCAGCCGAATTCGGCCAAAATCCAGCCAATCGCTTCTTTACAAGGGGAAATAATAGTCTTTTTAAAAAGGAGAAAAGTGACCCTTTTATCTTTTACATCAAAATAAGGGAGGAACATGAGATGAGATTAATTGTTAATCGGTTTGAAGGCGATATGGCAGTCTGCGAGAGATCTGATCAGAGCATGGTGGATATCGAGATAGGAAAATTACCTAGTGACGTAAAAACTGGGGATGTTCTTATTGAAAAGGACGGCAAGTATGAGCTTGATTTAACACAGACTGAAAAAAGGGAAAAATGTGTACAAGCTCTTATGGATGACTTAGTTGAATAGTGTGCTCAGTTTTACTTCTTACGCAGATAAAAAGCTCAGAGACAATAGGCTCTGAGCTTTTTAATATATACGATGCTATGAAAAAAGAAAAGTCGGTGTTTCATAAAAGTATCCGCATATGATGATTATAGCAAACAGAATTTCACCATTTATTCAGTTAGGCTCATTTGAGTCTTAATCTCTGAATTGGTTTCCGGGTGAATTCTTTGATCCAGAGCCGGAATGATCTTGATGAAGATTAGAATGCCGGCTATTCCAATACCTGTAATAAAAATAGATGTAGCTAAATTGGATAGATAGGCACTTAGCGTAATCGTTAGAGAACAGATTAAATTGGATACATTATAGGTTAATCCGTTTACTGCTAAATAAGAGCTCCGCGCATGTTCAGGAGGCAAATTCGCCATGTAATTTTGTTGGACAGGAACACGCATTACTTCAGCAACGGTAGCCACGATCATTGCTCCGAATAATAACCAAATATTATTGGAGTAAGAAATCACAGCATAACCTGCTACAAAGACAATACAACTGGTAATTAATACGTTTCTATCGTTCAAATTCGAAATGAGCTTTGTTGCAAACAAGGCTAAAATAACGACAAGAATAGTGTTTTCTGTACGCAGGAATCCAACCATCTCAATCCCGCCAAATTCAATTCCAAATAAATTTTGGAGGGGCAGATCTTCAGACAATCTGATACTCATATAACTTGTTAATTGAAATTCCATTTGTAGAACAAAGATGCCGGCCAATACATACATAATAAAAATCTTATCTTTAAAGACAGAATGATAATTAGAGAATAATTGTTTAATATGTTGATTGGGTGTTTTTTTCTCCGTTTTATTCGGTATGTAGCTTTCATCAATAAAGAATGTAATCAAGGTCCATGCTATCAATGAAGTAATAGAGAGAGCGAGGAGTAATTCAAAGAAGTATTCTCTAAACATAAATCCGCCGAGTGCTCCACCAAAGGCGATGGATAGATTGTTTGCCCAATACATGATTGTATACATCGATTTGCGTTCCTCGGGGCGGCTGACATCAATCAGCATTGCCTGGTTTGCCGGCCCGGCTAAGCCCCAGCATATACTATTAATGGTCATCATAAAAAATGTAATTAGCGGTTCTGTAAACCAAGGTGAATTACAGATCATCATCGTTAAGAATGCTAGAAAACGAAGAGATTCAGCAAAGACGATTAATTTTTTTCTACCAAAACTATCTGAAAAATAGCCTCCGAAGAAATTAATCGCTATGCCAACAAACACATTGATTAGCAATAAGAGTCCTGCCTTTTTGACTCCAAAATGTGAAGATAAATAAATCGCCATGAACGGAAATATCATACCTCCAATGGCGGAGCTTAAAAAAGACTCAATAATTCGTATTTTAATCGTACGGTGAAACTGTTTAAACCCCATGGATAACCTCCTTTTCCCGTTATGTAATTTTATACCATTTTCACAATATTGCAATATTTATTTAGAAAATATAGAATATTCGTTTACTATGTGTTTTTCATTTTGATTTAAATATTAATGCTCAACTAGTGTATGGGGTTGGATTTCTTCACGAGTCTGTCTTCTGCATGGAATATGAATTGTTTTGTGCTGGATTTATAGTTGGATTTCTATCATATCTTGTTGTGTGCATGAAACTGATATGTTTGTATATATATTTCTGGATATTAATGTAAAAATGGTAAGATATACATATAAAATTCTTCGCATTCATTAAATTAACAAGATGTCTTGAAAGGGGGATAACATGAATAAAAAGGTTTTTTTATTATGGGGAAGTATCATCTTAATCCTTTTTGGTGCTTGGTTTACATATCAAAATGTGACAAATGATGTCTATGCTGGCATGAGTATCATTCCAGAGAAAGAAAAAGACATTCCTTTATATGAAGGATTAAAACCAGACAGAAACTATTATTACATCAAAGGTAATCACAGTAAGGAAATTTACGAATTTTATAGGAAAGAGCTCACTGCAAAGGGATGGATGGTAGAACATTCAGATGGAGAAGACAAAGAACGTGGAAATGATTGGAATGATTTTTCGTTTTCCTGGTTGAAAGAAGGTTCGATGGAGAACTGCATATGAGTATTAGTTATGATATAGACGAGAATGAAACACATGTGATGTTTGATAAATGGGACTTAGGTGAATGATATTTGCCAATAGATATTTTCAACAATCATTTGGGCAAAAAAGGCCAAGTTCACGGAATAGTGAACTTGGCATAAAATTAGTTTTATAGGTTGAGTTTAGTATAGAAAGAGTTACTTATCTAATGAATGTGCATTTTCGGCTATTTCTTTATATAAAGGATATACGTCAAAAGCCTTCGTTTTGCTGCTTAGGCTAAGAATACCGATAAAATCAATGTGATCCCAATTACTCTTAATAGGGTAGTAATTCCATTTGCCTTTTTCCACTATTCCATTATAAGCTTTTGCTGGATGGCCAAATGGGTAGAATGAAGATATAGTACTGACCAGTCCATCGTTAGGCCACCAGGATTTATCAATAATTGGTCCATCATTTGGATTGGTTCTACTGAATTTCCCTAAGAAACTGGTCGGTTGATACATGAATGTGTGTGTATAAATAGATGGTTTATGGTGACCTGTCAAAAGATCTTTTTTGGAGGTTTGGCCAGTATATGAAAAATAATAAACATCCGATTTTGTTTCTACTTCTTCATTGAGTACAGCCGCCCCTGGTGTACTTAAATCATATGCACTTATATCAGTGCTTTCCCAAACTTTACTGTTAATTACTTTAGAGAGGTATGATTTGAAAGATTCCCCGGGCTCTCTACGAATGCCCCAATGATCGAGTTTAAAATCATATACTAGATTTTCTTGGCTGATTCCCGTTATACTGCCGACACTGATGACTAAATCTTTAACAAAAGATATGATTCTATTTTCATCATCTGCATAGGTTGAACCGTTATGGGGAGTAGCCACACTGGTTACACTGTGCACCCAGGATTTATTGCCTTCAAAAAGAGGAGACATACTCTCTTCTGGATGGGCCAGATAATAGTCACGTTCTACCGCGCTGCCGTCTTCAAGAAGATCGACCAAACCACGTGTGGTTAATCCTCCCATGCTGTGGCCGACCAGATGAATTGGATGTTCGGCATCCCACTCAGGATAGACCCCCTCATATGTGCGCCCATAGCGTGAATGTCCATGCTGTTTGGCATGAGCTGCGCCGTAATCCACCGTGCCGCCTTTAATATAATAATAGAGTTCTGCGGAACGATCATAATTGCTGGCTACTGGACCGACACTTGCGACAAAGGTTTCATGTCCCTGAGCTTCTAAATACTGCTCTACATCCTTTAATCCACCCCAATAATTGTAACCTAAAAATTCGCCTTCTCCCCATCCACCTAAACCATGGACCAGAACAATTGGATAATCATTGCCTTCGTTTTCAGCGGCACTCGCCTTTGACTGAGGATGAAAAGAAAAGAGGCTAATGATCAATCCTGTGACAAAAAATAGATTAATTACTTTCGATTTCAAACTAATTCCTCCCTGAAATAAATGATAGCCCATGACAAAGCGACGAGATTCGAGATATCACAAAAGGAGTATTTTGATAATTCTGTTATTTATTACTATATGGTAGCGCTTACATAATGAGCAAGCGATAAATAAAGAATGATTTATAAATAGGAAAATCAACCTAACGTTTTCTGATAGGTAAATAGGGGTATTTTATATCAATACATAAGTAAAAAGATACTTTAAGGGTAGAAAGTAGGGTAAATATGTCAGGAATTTTGTTAGCGTTAATAGCTGCAGTATGTTGGGGCAGTTTAGTATTAATTAGTATGAAACTTGGTGGTAATCCATATAGTCAAACATTGGGAATCACAATGGGAGCATTTTTCTTTGCTATTATTATGCTGTTTTTCTCTGATCCCGAGTTTAATAGAACGGTTTGGATTGTAGGCATAATCTCAGGTGGATTGTGGGCAATCGGACAAACAGGGCAGTTTATAAGTGTCAAATATATAGGAGTTTCTAAAACTGTGCCGATATCTACGGGGATGCAATTAATAGGTACATCTCTATTCGGGTCTATTGTTTTTAATGAATGGAGTACGAAGACTCAAATTATTATTGGTATAGTAGCACTTTGCTGTTTAATTGCTGGCGTGGTTCTTAATTCAATTGGTAATGATAGCGATGAAGAAGGAAGCCAGTTTAAAAAAGGCATGATTACGTTGATATTATCGTCTTTAGGATATGTAGGCTATGTTGTCATAATAAGATGGTATGACATCGATGGGTGGTCAGCTATACTTCCACAGGCAATAGGGATGCTATCTGTCGGTCTTTTATTAGCATTTTGGAAGCGTGCATTTAATAAATATTCGATTCGGAATATGCTTTCTGGCCTTGTTTGGGCTACAGGTAATATTGCGCTTCTCCTATCAGTGCCAAAAATCGGTGTAGCTACGAGCTATTCATTATCTCAAACAGGTATCGTAATTTCTACTCTTGGCGGGATATTCTTATTAGGAGAGAAAAAAAGTAAGAAAAGATTAATAATGGTAATTGCGGGATGTTTCCTTGTTATTGCCGGAGGCGTTTTATTAGGATATACGAAAAAATAATAGTTGAGAGGAGAAACAACAATGTATAAAGATTTAGAAGGTAAGGTTGTCGTTATAACGGGAGCAAGTAAAGGGCTTGGAAAAGCTATGGCTATCCGTTTTGGGGAAGAAAAAGCGAAAGTAGTTGTTAATTATCGATCGACTAAAAAGGATTTAGATGAGATCGTTCGAAAGATTAAAGCATGTGGTGGGGATGCAATTACTGTTCAAGCGGATATTTCGAAAGAAGAGGATGTTAAAAGGTTAATAAAAGAAACCGTGGAGGCGTTTGGCACGCTTGATGTCATGATTAATAATGCCGGGATGGAAAATGAAGTACCTTCACATGAATTAAGCTTGGAAGACTGGAATAAAGTTATTTCTACTAATCTTACTGGGTGTTTTTTAGGAAGCAGAGAAGCTATCAAGTATATGATTGACCATCAAATAAAAGGTTCTATCATTAATATGTCATCTGTTCATGAGCAGATTCCGTGGCCTCATTTTGTTCACTATGCAGCTAGTAAGGGCGGAGTGAAATTGATGAGTGAAACTCTTGCTTTAGAATACGCACCAAAAGGAATTCGCGTAAATAATATTTGTCCAGGAGCCATCAATACACCAATCAATGAAGAAAAATTCAATGATCCAAAAGCGAAGCAACAAGTCCTTGATCTCATTCCTATGGGATATATCGGTAAGCCTGAAGAGGTTGCGGCTTGTGCAGTATGGCTTGCATCGAAGGAGGCAAGCTATGTAACAGGATTAAGTTTATTTGTGGATGGTGGAATGACTCAATATCCAGGTTTCCAGGCAGGTAAAGGATAAACGATTGGTTGTAAAAGAAGGACCAAGCCCTTTGGATTATTTATAGACCATCGTACATACATTGAAAAAGTATGTTCATAGTCTATTGTATCTGAATTTATAAGGGTGGGAGTATTATGCCGATAAGATCTGGATCGGAATACATCAAAAAGATAGACAGTCTTCATTCATCGATTTGGATAGATGGAGAAAAAGTGAATGGTAAAATTTCTGAACATCAGGCTTTTAAAGGGGTTATGAAGAGTCAGGCTGCTTTATTTGATTTACAGCTCAAGGAATCTAACCGGGATATCATGACCTTCCGCTCACCTGTTACCGGTAATCTGGTTGGGACTTCTTTTTTAGAACCAAAAACTAAAGAGGATTTAGAAAAAAGAAGACTGATGACACAAATATGGGCTACGTCGAGCGGAGGATTTTTAGGAAGATCACCTGATTATATGAACACGGTGATGATGGCATTTGCATCAGCATCCACTATTTTTTCAGAACAGGATGAACGCTTCACCAAAAATATGAAGTTGATTTTTGAGAATGCTCGCGAACACGATTTATCATTCACCCATACATTTATCAATCCGCAAGTAAATCGCTCATCTTATTATGCGGAAAACTTCACCCAGACGATATCAGCGCAGACGACTGATATAAAGGACGATGGGATTGTTATAAATGGTGCCCGGCTTTTAGCGACGCAGGGAGGAATTACAGATGAAATACTTGTCTTCCCTTCAAATGCTGCTGGGCATAATAAAGATTTGGCCTATGGTTTTTCCATCCCAAGCAACACGCCGGGGTTGAAATTTATAGGCAGAGAACCTTTTAACTATCGGGATTCAGCATTTGATCATCCTTTGGGCTCCCGATTTGATGAAGTGGACACTCTTGTCGTGTTTAATCAGGTATTGGTCCCATGGGATAGAGTATTATTTTACGAGAATCCTATCATCGCCCAAAAAATATATCAGGAAAGCAGTTTTCATCTATTAGCTGTCCATCAGGTTACAAGCCGGAGAATCATTAAATTGGAAATGATTATGGGTGTTGCCCAAAAGCTAATCGACTCGATTCAGGTGGGCGAGTATCAGCATATACATGAAAAAATCAGCGAAATCTATGTAGGAATGGAATCATTAAAGGCATTGCTGCTGGCATCAGAATTGAATGCCAAAGTAGACAAATGGGGAACAATGGTGCCGGATGCGAATCCTTTACAGGCAGCCATTTTGCTGTTTGCTCGTTTGTATCCAAGGTGTATGGAAATCATCCAATTAATCGGAGCGAGTGGGCTCATGGCTATTCCAACAAAAGCGGATTTTTCTTCAGAAGTTGGTGCGGATCTAGACCTATATTTACAGGGAGCAATCATAGATGCTGAAGAAAAAGTGAAGATTTTTCGGTTGGCTTGGGATATTTCTATGAGTGCCTTTGGATCGAGGCAATCCCTGTACGAACGGTTCTTCTTTGGAGATGCAGTCAGATTGGCTTCAGGGCTCTACATGAGTTACCCAAAAGAAAACTATATTAAATTAGTTGATCAATTCTTAAGTGAATATTAAGAGAGAAGGACAGTTATCGAAAAAAAGATAGCTGTCCTTTATTTTTTCATTAAATACTGGTCGTATTTCTTAATCAAAGCCTCCCTTATTCAAAACGTTTAATGCCAAAATTATGAACTTGTTTAATAAATAAACCGACTCTAAAATAGATAGGTAAAATGACTACTAAATGAGGGAAGTTGATTATGGAGTTCACCATGTATGCGAATAAAAAACACACCATAAAGCAAATAGCAGAAGAAATGCTAAATGTTACACAACAGGCTGCGATTGCCTCTTATCCCTGGATAGGAAAGGGCAATAAGATTGAAGCGGATGGTGCAGGTACAAAGGCGATGAGGCATCATTTAAATAAAATCGATATGTGTGGGAGAGTCGTAATTGGTGAAGGGGAAATGGATGAAGCACCGATGCTTTATATAAATGAAATGCTTGGAAGCGGGAATGGTCCTGCCATTGATATTGCTGTGGATCCAGTGGAAGGTACCACTTTAATGTCTAAAGGGAAAAATCATTCAATGGCTGTGTTGGCTGCTGCCAAAAGCGGAAGTATGCTTCACGCTCCTGATATGTATATGAAAAAGATAGCAGTTGGGCCGGGTGCAAAAGGATGTATTCATTTGAATGCCTCCTTAAAAGATAATATGCGATCAGTCGCGAAGGCTCTAGGGAAAGACGTAAAAGAACTGACCATTATGATACAGGACCGCGATCGGCATAATCTATTAATGACACAAGTTCTGGAAATGGGAGCGAAGTTAAAGTTATTCTCTGATGTTGACATTACAGGTGCTATTGCAACCGGCATTGATGGAATGGAAATAGATATGCTTGTGGGGACAGGCGGAGCACCAGAGGGTGTCATCACTGCGACAGCACTAAAATGTTTAGGCGGTGATTTTCAAGGGCAGCTTGTTCCAATGAATCAGGAAGAATACGACCGATGTGTACAGATGGGAATTGAAGATCCAACAAAAGTTTTCGAGTTGGATGAGATTGTTCGTACAGATGATTGCTTATTCTCTGCAACGGCTATTACGGATGGTATGTTTCTAAATGGGGTAAAAAAGCTATCGAGCGGAAAAATGAGTACGCACTCCTTATTATTGGTTGGCGCTAATACCAGAGATACAAAATTTATTCAGACGCACCACCAGTAATGCTTCTTGAAATCCTATAAAAGCAGTGACGATGTGCTTTTATAGGATTTTTTTATTTAAAGACCGTTCGTCCTATGCCTTACTCTTTTGCAAGAATCATTTTTGAGATTAAAAAAGTAAAGGGGATTGCAATAATGGTAGCAATTATAGGCGCGATATTTTCATGGATGGAAAGCAACTGTACTAAAATATAAATGGCCAGCGTTGAAACGATAATATTAACCACATAGGTTAAAGGAAATTGCAGAAACTTTTTCAAAGTTGGTTTTGTTTGATAGGTAAAATAGGAATTCAGATAAAAAGAACCAATCATACTGATAAAGAAACCAAGTAAATGGGCTGTCATATAATTCATATGAAATCCCTCTTTAAAAAGTAAATACAAAACATAATAGTTAATTGTATTCACGATGCCAACCATATTGAATTTCCAGAATTCCTTTTCAAGTAAAATCATCATTTAAAACCAGCTTTCTCCGCTTTTTTTCTAGGTTATCTTATTATACTTGATTTAACAGACAGGTTAAATATTCCATAATAAAAAAGGGGAGTAAGATCGTTATGATGGGATATGAAGTAAATTGCTGCTATAACGAAATTTCTGGATATAAAAAGAAGTAAGACCGGAAATAATCATTCACGGTCTTACTATTTATTGGTTAAATAGATGAAACTCTTTCCACCAATCCATCCCTATATCCCGATAGTAATTTAATTTCGTTAGGTTATAGGAGTTTGGCTGATTCAGTAAATATTTGTGATATTCACCAGCTTGCTTTTTTTGTTCCTCCGTAACAGAACGATGGTTATCGAGTAATACATGCCCGAGTTGATGCAATAGACTGGAATGGACATTTTTCATCGCATCAGCAGGTGTATTTTTAGAGGCATATTGTAAGGATTTAAGATAATGGCTTGCTGATTTTTCATAATCATGCAGTAAGTAATTCATTTTTCCAATCGCTTCATGCACATGCATCCTATCCGTATCCGTTTTAGCCAGTGATAGGGCCTTTTCATATGTATCTCTGGCTTTTTGAAGGTTATTCACTTCTAGATATTGATCAGCCAAAAGAATAGTAGCAGGAAATAGCATTTTAATGACCCTTTTTGGCGTTTTATCAGTGACTGATAGCAAAGCGTCTTCTAAAAGTTGAATAATTGTTTCTGTATCAGTGCTTTCGTCTGCATCCAGTGCCTTATATAAAAGTTCTTCAGTAGGACTGATGGCTCGAATCTTATTTAAGATACTCATATATCATCACCCTTTTACAGAAAATTTATTATATTAACATAATTATAACATATTCAATCCCTCTTTAACTCTTTTAACTTAGTTGAAAATATGAATTTCATTTATGCGTGTATCCCAGAGAAACGATTCTTAAGAATAGCTAGACATAAAAAATGATGATAAATAAATGACATAAAGTAAAGTGGCCAAATAGCAAGAACATAGAAGTGAACCTGATTAGAAGAAAGTAAACCAGACCGACAATAAACATAACTCTAAACGATTTACCCAGTTGATTATGATGCCGACGATGAAAGAGAGAATAATGACAAGGGATAAGGAATAAACGGATTAATATCACTTAATACCAAGGTGAAGCTACATTGAGATCAGGTCAAATAAAAGGTAAGAACACCAATCATAACAAGTCCTAGATGAGAGATGAGTTGTCCTAAGAATAAGATGCAAAAAAGTGCGATTACATCAATAGGTGGATTGTTCTTTTTGAAGTAGTGAAAGATGAGATTTTATAAGAATACTCCTTTACTTTAAAATAACATACTATTCATTAAATTATAATAAAAAGTCCAATAGAAATTTTCTATTGGACTCCTAAATTGCTATTTCTTTATTTTCCATTAAACATATCAAAAAGTCCTTTTGCTACACTGCCTTCGTCGCTTGATCCGCCTCTTGAAGGCATAGCGGAAAATACTTTGCTGGCAAGGCGACTGAAAGGAAGTGATTGCACCCAAACTGTTCCTGGACCTCGCAGCGTGGCAAAGAATAAGCCTTCTCCGCCAAATAAGGCGGTTTTAATTCCTTTGGCTAATTCAATATCGTAATCGACATTCCTAGTCATGGCAACAATACATCCTGTATCTACCCGTATTTTTTCTCCAGGTGCCAATACTTTTTGATGAAGTGTTCCTCCTGCGTGAACGAAAGCCATTCCGTCTCCTTCAAGTTTTTGCATGATAAATCCTTCACCGCCAAAAAAGCCAGCTCCGATTTTTTTCTGAAATTCAATTCCTACTGATACACCCTTCGCAGCTGCCAAAAAGGAATCCTTTTGGCAAATAACTTTTCCTTCTAATTCACTTAAATCCAACGGGACGATTTTTCCTGGATAGGGAGAAGCAAATGATACATGTTTTTTCTCTGTTCCTTCATTCGTGAAAGTTGTCATAAATAAACTTTCACCAGTCAGGACCCTTTTTCCGGCACTGAATAATTTGCCCATCATCCCAGATTGAGAGGAAGAACCGTCTCCGAAAATGGTTTCCATTTGAATTTGCTCATCCATCATCATTAAGCTACCTGCCTCGGCTACGACTGTTTCATTCGGATCTAGCTCAACTTCTACAAATTGCATATCGTCCCCGTATATTTTGTATTCAATTTCATGGTTGTTCATCTTCAAAACACCTCCAAATTGATAAAGCCTTCAGTTGAATTTTAATCCAATCAGTTCACGGATGCGAATTTGATAGGCATCAATTCATACTTTTTCTCGTCTTCTTTTTTCCAGGGAACCACCAATTCCATTTACCCAGCAGCTTCATCAGTGAAGGTACAAGGACCATACGAACAAGGGTAGCATCAATAAAGATAGCTAAGGCCACACCAACCCCGATCTGTTTTACCGGTACAATGTCTGTAAAAGCAAATGCACCTGTAACAGCAATCATAATAGCGGCTGCCGAAGTGATAATTTTGCTTGTTGTGATTAAGCCTTCAAGGGTAGCTTTATCGTTATCTCCAGTTTCTCGATATATTTCCTGAATACGCGAGATTAAGAAGACCTCATAATCCATACTTAATCCAAAAACAATTGCAAAAGTTAAGATAGGGATCATGAGTGCGATAGGATTAGGATCAACTCCTAAATTACCATATTGGAAAACCCATACTATAATTCCGAAGGCTGCACCAAGGGATAAGATATTCATCAGTATGGCTTTTAATGGAATGAGTACGGACCGGAATGCAATGAATAAAATGAAGTAGGTAGCCACAATAATGAGTAATAAACCTTTTGGAACCTGCTCCTGTATTTCATCGAAAATTTCCTGTGTAAATTTAGCCTGCCCACCAATTGAATGAGTCAGCTCTGGATGAATGTCACGATTCTCAGCTTCTCGAACCCAATCCTTAGCTTTGGCCGTTTTGTAGTCAGCATCAAGTTTAACGGTTATATGAGTAGTATCCTTATTCACAATTCTTTCAAGAACGGGAGCCAATTTTTCTCTAGCCTGTTCAGTTTGTAAGATTTGATATAACTCATCTGCTGATTTTGTATTTGTATAAGTGAAAATGGAATCAACCTGATCAACAAGTCTATCTTCTTTAAGCTCATTGATAAAAGCTTCTACGTTCTCGAGGGATTCCTTTGATAATAGGTCCTCTTGATCTTTTGTTTCTATTACAATCGGTACGTTCGATTGATTGCTTGGAAGGAATGAGTCTTCAAATTTTTCATAAGCAATTCTCGTTTGACTGTCAGCCGGCAAAGAATCTGCATTAGGTATTTCCAAATCTATATTTCGAATAGGTGTGGCTGCAATAATTAAAATTAGTAAAGCTACTAAAGCGGTAATTACGGGTCGTTTCATTACGAAGTTCGCAAAACTTCTCCATTTACTATCTGGGTTTTCTTTTGTTTTTAAAATCATAGCTTTGTTAATATGTTTGCCAATAAGGCTTAATAAAGCTGGCAGGAAGGTTAGGGCCGAAATGACGGATATGAAAACAGCCACTATACCGCCGACGGCTATACTTCGGAATATATCAATATTAATGAAAAACATACCTGCGAGCCCAAGTACAACACATGTTCCTGAAAAAGCAATGGCTTTTCCGGCGGTTCTGTTTGTATTGCTGACCGCTTTCCTGACTTCATGATGCTGGAGTTCTTCTCTGAATCGATGGATATAGAGAAGGGCAAAATCAATGCTGACTGCTAAACCAATCATGGGAACAACATTTAGTACAAACACGGAAAGATTAATACTAGTCCCTATGAAATAAATAATGCCCATTGAGGATACAACAGCTACAATCCCAGTCATGAGTGGAATGGAGGCAGCAACCAATCCGCCAAATGCCAGTAACAAAACAATCATGGCTACTGGAATCCCAATCATTTCTGCATTTTTTAAATCATTCTGTGATGCCTTACTCATATCTTCTTCAATGACATGGCTGCCAGTGAGAGAAGCAGAAATATCATCCTGGTTCGCAATCTCCTGCTTTAATGCCTTAATATAATCTGCGGGTTCTTGCTTGTCTTCATTAAAAGAGATAGAGGCATAGGCAATCCCCTTTTTATATTGTGAATCGTTTTCTAAAGGCGATTCTATTGAGCTGATTCCATCAATTTCATTAACATCATCTAATACATGGTTAATCTTTTGTTTAAAATCCTTTTCCGCTAAATTCTCTTTATTCTCAAATAAGAGAATATAGGGAGATGCTGATTGGTCGAATTTTTCTTCCAGTAACTCATTTGTTTTGTCATAAGAGGACTCTTCCATCTCAAAGCCGCTACCTTGAAGAATTCCAGGCATTTTTAGAGCGAATAATCCCATTGCTAGTGTGAAAATAATCCAAATAGCTAAGATTATTTTACGATATGTATATAACATCTTTTAAACCTCCTATTTTAGCTCTGTTTTCATAATAATCCTATATACCCTAAGGATAGTGAACTTATCCTCACTTTTGCTTCCTATATACAACATAAAATCCTATCCCCTTTTTGAAAATGGAAACGGTTCAATAAATTGTATTTAAGAGTACAAGAAATACCTATTTGTAATAGAAAAATCAGGTGTATTTTTTGCAAATATGGGGAAATACTAGATCGTATGCTACATAAATAGACAATCTAGGAGGAAACAAGATGAAAAAATTATCTCTTATCTTGTGCATGTGTGTCCTAACAATATTTGCAGCAGGGTGCGGTAATAATGACGACGCGGGCACAAATAACCAAGACAATGACAATCAAGCAACAGAAAATAACAATGCAAATGATAATCAATCAACAGGAAATAACAACGCGAATGATACTACAACTGACAATAACACGGGTACTAATAACACTAATACCAATGAATCACCGTATTCTTTTAGAGAATTTGATCTTGAAGTGAAATACGACAATAATAAAGATTATGAAGTTAGCTATGAAAATGATAACGACGGAGTAGAAGCAACGATTGAAGATGATCTCAAAAATGAGCGAGTAAATGGCAATGAAGCCATTGACCGTCTAGATCCGATATTTAAAAAATTAGATATTAATTCTAATACATCACAGGAAGATGTTCTATCCAAGATCATGTCAGCGTTTGAATTAGATAAAAATTATCAAGCGATTGATGTGGACATTTCATTTAATGACGGGACAGAAAAAGAATATAGAAATAATAAGTAATTGAAATGCGAAAACAGAGCATCCCTTTGGATTGAAAAAGGGGATGCTTTATTTTGTTTTTTATGAATGGTTAATTTCCCATTGCACAGCTTTGAATGTTAGGTATAAGATGTAAGAGGCATAACTATCCACAAAGGAGTTGAGATTATTGAGTAACTACGATTCGGGTGACCCAGACACGAGCTTGCCTGAGGAAACCAACAGTACTTTTTATAACAGGTGGGGAAAGATAATCGTCATGCCTTTAAAAAGAGTTGTTGCTTCCTCATAATGAGAGGAGGTTAAATCATGTTAGAATATTATATTTCAGATACAACTAGTAAATTACAGAAGATCGATGAACTAAAAAAAGGATGCTGGGTGAATATGGTGGCTCCCAGCGAAAGTGAAATTAAATTAATCTCGGATCGTTTGGGTATACCTGAAGATTTTATTAAAGACCCACTGGACGATGAAGAACGTTCGCGCCTTGAAAGAGAAGATAATCATGTATTAATCATTGTGGACTTTCCTTATATTACGTATGATGATGGAGGATTTCCACTTTATGAAACTCTTCCGATTGGTCTGATTGTAACAGATGAGTGTTTTATTACGATCTCGCTTATTGAAAATCCAATTATTACTGATTTTATAAATAAAAAAATTAAGGGATTTTTTACGTATAAAAAGACACGGTTTGCTCTTCAAATTCTATTTAATATTTCGAGCTATTATTTAAGATACCTGAAACAAATTAATCGTAAGACGGACGACATTGAAAAAGAATTGCATCAATCGATGAAAAATGAAGAGCTGTATGCATTCCTAGCTTTAGAAAAAAGTTTAGTGTATTTCACAACGTCTTTAAAATCGAATAAAATTGTTTTGCAAAAGCTTTTACGTTTAAATCATTTAAAAATGTATGAAGAAGACAAAGATCTCCTAGAAGATGTTATTATTGAAAATACACAGGCGATTGAGATGGCAGAAACATATCATTCGATTTTAACGAGTATGATGAATACATTTGCTTCGGTTATTTCCAATAACCTGAATATCGTGATGAAATTTTTAACTTCTATAACGATTATCTTGTCATTTCCGACTATTGTAGCAAGTATATACGGTATGAATGTTAATTTACCTTTTCAAAATAACCCATATGCATTTATCGGTGTTATTTGTGTCGCCTTATTGTTATCATCCATTACAACCATTATATTTTGGAAAAAGAGATACTTTTAAAGATAGCAAAAGCTATCTCTTTTTTTTGGGTAAGCTAAATTTGTTGAGTGTCTTACATGAAAAAGATAAAATATTATTTTGCATAGAGATATCGTGAACTTTTATAACATTATCGATAGTAGGCTATTTTAAGGGTGTTAAAAGTGTGGGGTGAATGAATTTGGAACTTAGAGAAACAATGGCAAAGAAGGTCGCCTGGATTAGTATTTGGAGCAATATAATACTGACTGTTGGGAAGATTGTAATTGGAATAATGGCAAGCAGTGATGCGTTATTCGCAGATGGGATTCATTCAGCAGCGGATGTTTTTGCAGCGGTTATCGTATTATTGGTACTAAAAGTTTCGAATAAACCTGCTGATACAGAGCATCCATATGGACATGGTAAAGCTGAGGTAATCGTGTCCGGCGTAATTGGAATATTGTTGGTAATGGTCTCACTATACATTGTATACGAAGGTGTAGCAGGATTTTTCCATCCTGTTGAAACACCAAGTATGATTGCCTTCTGGATTGCTTTGTTTTCATACGTAGCGAAAGAATGTTTATTCCGATATTCGATGAATGTGGGCAAACGGGTAAACAGTAAAGCCATTGAAGCGGTAGCTTATGATCATCAGGCAGACATTGTTGCCTCGCTGGCTGCAGCAATCGGGATATTAGTGTCGTATCTTGGTGATAAACTAGGTATTACTTTTCTATTATATGGAGATAAAGTGGCAAGTATATTCGTTGCCTATTTAATATTTAAGATCGCAAGAGAAATGCTGACGGAAGCTTTTCACATCCTGATTGAACGGAATGTAGAACCGGAAATGTTGAAGGAATTTGAATCTGTCATCCTTAGTTTTGAGGAAGTCAGACGGATTGATCGCATTCGGGCACGAGAGCATGGGCATTATATCATGATGGATATTCGTATCTCAATCGACCAGGATAAAACGATTAAGGAAGGACATGATCTTTCCAGAGAAATCAAGAACGCAATGAAGAAAAAATTCGATCATGTAGAAGAAGTACTCATTCATTTAAATCCATACTTTCCTGAATAAACGAAAGCCAGTTTACATCTTATTTGTAAACTGGCTTTTTTCGTTTATATCGAAAACACGTATTTGGGATTGAAAGGGAACGGGCTGAACCAAAGAAACTCCCTATTTACTTAAATGAAATATATTTATATTAAAATCATAACCCGGACTGGCTATATAGTTCCAGTCTGGGTTTCTTCGTTAAATCGAAGTATATTGAAAGACGAAATTGAGCGTGAATAAAAGAGCGATAATATAAAGTGAAACAGAAACATCGCTTTTTTTCCCTAAAAATAACTTGATCAATGGATAAGCGATGAAACCAATGGCCATTCCATTGGCAATGCTGAATGTTAATGGAATTAAAACAATGACCAATAGAGCGGGAAAACTCTCGGTTAAGTCATTTAGATCGATTTCGGCAATATTTTGGATCATCAACGCGCCTATCAAAATTAAAATAGGGGATATTGCTGCATTCGGAATGATTTTTATAACCGGTATTAAAAACAACGAAGCTAAAAAGAACAAGCCTGTTGTGACAGCTGTTAATCCTGTACGTCCGCCTGCTGTAATTCCAGCGGCTGTTTCCACAGTGGCAACAGTCGGGCTTGATCCGAATATTCCGCATGTTAGGACGGATAGAGCGTTTGCCTTTAGGGCTTTATTATTTTTTTCTGGCTGCTTTATAGATGCCGTATGCGCATGAATTAGACCAATATTTTCAAAGGTTACAACCATTGCCATTGAAAAAGCAGTTAACAGAAAGCCGACTGAGAAGATATTAGTAAATGACATGGCTCCAAAAACTTCTCCGTAAGCACTAAATGAAGGTTGAGTCCATTCAAATCCATCAAGGTTTACGACTCCAAGAATAATGGCCAGAATAGTAATGATAGCGACACTGATTAGAAGATTTCCCGGTACATTGCGAGTAAATAAAATAAAGGTAATAGCAAGACCAAGAATCGTTAACAACGTTTCTCCATTTGTTAAGTCTCCAAGGGCAACAATTGTTTCAGGGGAGGAAACGATAATACCACTTTGCTCAAACCCGATAAACATTAATAGAATTCCGATCCCAACAGTAATTCCTACTTTTAAGGAATGCGGGATTGCTTCAATAATTTTTTTTGATAATGGAGTGAAAGCAATGAGCATAAAAAACAAACCTGACAGAAAAACAATTCCAAGGGCTTCCTGCCAGCTATAGTTGCCATTGATCACGATTGTATACGTGAACATAGCATTAATCCCCATGCCTGGGACGACAATGATAGGTGTATTACTCCAAAGCCCCATAATGATACAACCGAAAACGCAGGTAAGTATCGTTCCAATCATAGCAGCGTCATATGGAATTCCTGCTTCTGATAGGATTTTCGAATTGACAATTACGATATATACAATGGTGATAAAAGAAATAAAACCAGCAAGGATTTCGCGTTTTATAGTTGTGCCGTGCGACTCCAATTTAAATAATTTTTCCATGATGTGTCGTTCTCCTTTTTAAAAAGCTACCTTCCTATGCTATCATTGTGTCAAGTATATGAAAAATATCTATTTTATATAATATGTATATGTTTTTGATATAACAGAAGAAATGAAGGGACCAATAAATGGACATTAAGCAATTACGTTATTTTGTGGCGATTGCAGAAGAAAAACAAATTACGAAAGCAGCAAAACGATTACATATGGCTCAACCGCCTTTAAGTCAGCAATTAAAAAAAATGGAAGAAGAATTAGGTGTCCTCCTTTTTAATAGAAAAGGAAACAAGCTTGAACTAACCCAGGCTGGAACTTCTCTCTATCAAAAATCAATAGATATCATCAGAGTGTTTGAAGAAATGCTTACAGAAACGAAAGAAATGGTAGAGGGATTAAGCGGTAATCTTCGAATAGGGGTAAATACGTTCTCAGATTATCAATTAGCCGGATATTTAAATGAATTCCATAAACAATATCCGAATGTTTATTATACGGTTTATCAAGGGAACTCAGTTGAATTGACGAAGATGATTAAGGAGGGATTGCTGGACATAGGCTATGTTATTTTTCCGATCGAGTCACATGAGGTCAATATACTGCCGATAAAAACGGAACCATTTGTTTATTTAACGAATGAACAACGAGGGGGATCAAAACCAGACGTTTCTTTAAGAGAGATTAGTAAAAAGCCGTTGATCCTACCAAGTAATGAGGGTCTGGGAATCTATAAAATGATTGTCAGTGAATTTTCGCGGCTGCATATAAAGCCCGATGTGAAAAGTGAATGCTCAGATATCAAGCTATTACTCGAATTAGTAAAGCAAGGGTTCGGAGTTACCATTGTGCCGGAATCTGTTGTAAAGACATACGATACGCACCAGTTATATAGCTATCAGCTAGAAGAAAGAGACTTAACATCCACAGTTGGAGTTATTTGGTCAAAAGAAAGATATTTGACCAAAACAGTAGAGAATTTCTTGCATATGATTAGGCAAGAGTCCAATGGCAACCCTATTACTGATGAAAAAGATAGAATCAACAGGTAAAACATGGTAATACCAAAATCAATCCATAAACGGAAATGATTAATTTTTCGATTATAGTTTTTCTAATACCAAGGGGTAGACTGTATTCTTTGCTTCATATTATAGCAAGCTTCCTTAAGCTTTATTATTTTCCAGTTGCACGGAGGATAAGATAGAAAAAATAAGAGTAAGACCTATGGAATTTTTTTATTGAACTTTTCAGAGAAAAATATTGTTCAACTGTGTTTTTAGATAAGTAGTGGTAAGATAATATCAGAATCAAAGATGTATTAAAGGAGCTGGATATAATGAATTTTGAGCAAAAATTAGACAAATATGCTGAATTGGTTGTTAAAGTAGGCGTTAATATTCAAGAAGGTCAAATGCTAGTTATTTCCTCCTCAATAGAATCAGCACCCTTTACACGTAAAGTTGTAAAAAAAGCATATGAAGCGGGTGCAAAGCATGTGTACATAGAGTGGGGAGATGAAGAGGTTAGCAGAATCAAATATGAATTGGCTCCAGATGAAGCCTTTACTGAATATCCAGAATGGATCGTTGCTCAACGAGAGGAATTGGTGGAAAAAGGAGGAGCTTTTCTGTCCATCGTATCCCAGAGTCCAGATTTATTAAAAGGTGTTGATCCAAATAGGATTGCAAACTTTCAGCGAGCAGCAGGCACTGCGTTAAATAAATTTAGGCAGGCTACTCAATCTGATAAAGTGAGCTGGTGTGTAACGGCAGCTGCAGGAAAAGCTTGGGCTGATAAGATTTTTCCTGATTCCGAAAACAGTGTGGAATTACTTTGGGATGCTATTTTTAAAGCAGTCCGAGTTGAAAGTGAGGATCCGGTTGCTGCCTGGAAGGAACATGATGAAACCTTGCGTACAAAAGCAGACTATTTGAATTCTAAAAAATATAAAGTTCTCCATTATAAAGCGCCGGGAACAGATTTATCCATTGAACTGTCCGATAAGCATATATGGTGCGGAGCCGGAAGTGTAAATTCGAAAGGCATTACGTTTATGGCCAATATGCCAACAGAGGAAGTTTTTACGGTTCCTTATAAAGAAGGTGTGAATGGAACTGTTACAAGTACGAAGCCTTTAAGCTATGGCGGCAATGTTATTAACCATTTCACGTTAACTTTTGAAAAAGGGAAAGTTGTAGGTGTCAAGGCTGAAACAGGTGAGGATGTACTTAAGAATCTTCTCGATTCTGATGAAGGATCACGTTATCTTGGTGAGGTTGCTCTGGTACCGCATCAATCACCGATTTCCGATACAAATATTCTATTCTATAATACACTCTTTGACGAAAATGCATCCAACCACTTAGCTATTGGATCAGGTTATGCTTTTTGCCTGGATGGAGGCAAAGAGATGAGTGAGGAAGAATTAGCTAATCATGGTGTGAATATTAGTATAAACCATGTTGATTTTATGATTGGCTCAGCTGAAATGGATATAGATGGCGAATTAGCAGATGGAACAAAAGAGCCTATTTTCCGAAAAGGAAATTGGGCATTCTAATCAAGCTGTAAATAAAGCCGGAACTTAAATGTTCCGGTTTGTTTTTATCTAAAAAGAGCGTGCTATTTGTCATTTTTTTCGGCATTTATGTTTTTATAAAACTGTCTTCGAATAGATTGTTTTTATTGTGACCAATCACATTGTAGGTGCTAAAATACTGCCGCAGGAGAGGGCTTAACGCTACTTTATTATAAAAAAGCCCCTGTTCGTATTATAAGAAAAAAGACTACTCTTAAAGCTGCCTGGTTCATAAGCTCTATTCTTCATTGGAATAATCAATATGGACTTTTTTACAACCCTCACACAGATAAGCATCTACATAACTAATTGAAAAGCGACTTTGATTCGATAATAAAACTGATTCTTTATTCAGACTGGGTTCAATACTTAACTTAGATACTTTTGGTATCCAAGCAAGTCTAGTACCACTTTGTATATACCCTTTTTTCATTTCACTGCCGCAGTTAGGACATTCATCCAAAAATACCCCTCCTTACCGTACACTTTTTTATTATTTATATATTCTCTTAAGCATTCCATAAATCCTTCGTCTGCTATTCTGCCTCGTCACTAACATATATGTACAACAATAAAGGGTGTTAATCCTTCTTTCTTGGATCAACACCCATTATTATTGTTAAGTGACATACACTCTTAATAAGAAAGTAAGTTCACTCTAGACGGTTAGGCGGAGAAGGAGAGTGAACTTCTTCTACTTCTGAAAACAAATTTGAACTAGTTTCTTTCGATTTATTTATCGAATGTTGTTGTGAAATATTGATATAGTCCTGCGATACTAGCTGAGAAAGCATTTCATAAATTTTATCAATATCTCCCCTGGTAGCATATTTCTTCTTATCAATGAGGGAATAACCTAGTTGCCCACTAGGTTCAAGTGTAGCCCATTGAACATCTTTTATATTTTCTATTCCTTGTTGTCGTAAACGCATTTCTAATTTGTCTACTGAAAGACGTAATTTTCTTAAATTCTCTTCTTTTAATGTACTATTCTCAATGACAACTTTCGAACGACCTGTAAATATCTTTTCACTAAAGTCCCATTTCAATTGAATAAATTCGATTAATAGTAAAGTCGCTATAAGTATCGAAGCAATCACAAATGTAACCCAAATATTTTTCCCACTCACAGGTTGTATTAAAAGTGTACCGATTGAAATCATTATGACTGTCTGAGAAATAGTCATTTGGGAGATGGATCGCCTTCCCGCAAAACGAATTAATAAAACGCCAAAGATAATAATTAGAATGGATTTCCATATTAAGCTAATATCCATCATTGTCATAGTCCGTGTAAATATAAAGCTAAGTTCCTTTTACTAATCCCCTTAGTTAAAGAAGCTATCTTTATTATGATGATATCACAAGTGGGATGTTCATTTATAAAACATAAAAATGATGGGATGTTTTTTCTGATGAATAAATGAGTTATAATGGGGAATAACCGAATATGAGGAGAGGAGGATAAAAGTGAAGTCAAAATTACATTTTTGGACATTGGAAATTCTGTTACTGTTATTGGTTATTTATGTAAGCACAAAAATCTCTTTCTTATTTAATCCGATTGGGATTTTTATATCTACGTTGTTTTTCCCAATCTTAATTTCAGGATTTCTATTTTATTTATTAAATCCAATTTTAAAGTTTATGATGAATCGGAAAGTACCAAAAATCATAGGAATCTTAATTGTATACATAGCCCTGATTGGTTTAATTATATTTGGTGGAGCAACCGTTGGGCCGATTGTTTCGAATCAGATAACAGATATAGTCGAGAATACTCCGGAAATTATTGATGATATTGGAAGAATTATTGAGGATGCATCTGATTCCCCTTTGGTTAAATATGTGATTCAACAGGATTTTGTACAAATAGACCAACTGAAAGATAGATTACTTGAATTCTCAACAACTGTTACAAAGAATATCACGACTGGAGTCTCAGCCGTTGTCTCCTTTATCACAGATCTTACATTAATTATCATAACAGTTCCGTTCATCCTGTTTTATATGTTGAAGGATGGGAATAAGCTTCCAAATGCGATTATGAGATTTTTGCCATCTTCTTTTAGGAAAGAAGGAATGGTTATTATTCATGAAACTTCTGAGACATTGGCAAGCTATATACAGGGACAAATTATTGTCTGTATCTTTGTCGGAACATGTTGTTTTATAGGCTTCTTAATTTTGGACTTACCATATGCATTGACATTGGGATTAGTGATTGCAGTTACAAATATTATTCCATATGTAGGTCCGTTTATTGGAGCTGTACCGGCAGTGGTTGTCGGTTTATTCCAGTCTCCGCTAACAGCCATTTTGGTCGTTCTGGTGATCGTAATCGTTCAACAGATAGATGGAAATCTGATTTCTCCGTTGATTATTGGAAAGTCACTTAATATCCATCCATTGACCATTATCTTGATATTATTGGTTGCGGGAAGTTTAGCCGGTATACTGGGAATGATATTAGCCGTCCCAACCTATGCCGTTGTAAAAACTATTATCAAAAATATTGTTAGGCTCTATAGATTGTATAAGACAAACACAACCGTATTAACCGATTGACTTAGGAGCAGAACAGAGCAGAACCTGTGATACGGGTTCTGTTTTTTTTATTACCTACTAAAAGTCATATCTTCAGTTGGAAGATAGCTGGTAATTGTGACGGATTTGAGATAAATGACATACATTAAAAAGACTGCACATTCAATTAATAGGTTTTATCCTAAATGAATGTGCAGGCTCGTATGTCTCATTATTTAAAAATATTTATTACATTTTAGGAGAACAGAACATTATCCTCTTTGGCGATAGTTTGATGAGGTGTTTCTACTAGCTGATACTCTTTAACCTTTTGTTTGATTTTAACATAGTGGATATGATGATCCTCCATATCGATAATTGTTAATTCAAAACCTTCAAGATCAATTGTATCGCCCATCTTAGCATCATATTTTTCAGTTAGAACCCATCCACCGATAGTATCAATATCGCTATCATCCAAATCAGTGCCAAGCAAGTCATTGATTTCGCTGATTAGCACCTTGGAATCAAAGATGTAAGAACCATCAGGGTTTTTACGGATTTCAGGTACTTCGTCTGTATCGAACTCATCGCGGATTTCTCCGACAATTTCTTCAACAATATCTTCTATGGTAACTAATCCTGAAGTTCCGCCATATTCATCCATCAGAACGGCCATGTGGATACGCTCAGATTGCATCTTGACTAATAAATCATGAATCGGCATGGTATCCAAGACACGAATTATCGGCCTAATGTAGGGATCAAGAGTGACAGTTGTCACCTGTTTATGCTGGACGATATCTGTCAGTATTTCTTTTACATTTACTAATCCAATAATGTGATCCTTATCTCCATCTATAATAGGATAACGAGTGAATTTCTCAGTATGAAATACATCAATAAATTCTTTTACGAGGTCATCTTTTGATAAGGAAATCATTTCTGTTCGTGGTACCATAATTTCTTTTGCAATTCGGTTATCAAATTCAAATATATTGTTCACATATTTAAACTCAGATTGATTAATTTCGCCGCTCTTCAAACTCTCAGACAAAATAATTTGCAGTTCTTCTTCTGTATGTGCAATCTC
>JAZUQD010000022.1:0-3335 GCA_045605505.1 Pradoshia sp. | reverse complement strand
AAAATGAAAGAAAAATCGAGGGGTATTAGCTTGGAACCATTTGTTCAGTTTTCCGAATCATTTTTGTCGATAAAAGATTGGAAGGATCAGCATCCGAATTTATTGGCGGGATTTACTACGAAGAACGGAGGCATCAGCGATATTCCGTTTCATTCGATGAATACAGCTTTTCACGTGTTTGATATGGATGGAAAAGTAATAGAAAACAGGCGTATTCTGGCTGACCAGCTCCATTTTCCTGTGGAAACATGGATTGGAGCGGAACAAACACATGAATCAACCATTAGGAAAATAGACAGAAAACATGCAGGGCTGGGGTCTATGGATTACCAAACGGCATTAAAAGCAACAGATGGCTTATATACAAAAGAGACTGGTTTATTACTGACACTTTGCTTTGCCGATTGTGTACCTGTTTATTTCGTTGCGCCAACCCATCATCTAGTTGGGATTGTACATGCTGGCTGGAAAGGTACAGTTGCTGGCATCAGCTCATCGATGGTTCGTATTTGGGCGCAAGCTGAAGGTGTGCAACCTAATGAGATATATGCAGCAATTGGGCCATCTATTTGCCAAAACTGTTATACGGTCGACAAAAAAGTCATTAACTTATTAGAGGTTATACTAGAAGAACAGACAAAAACCGCTTATAATCAAATTATGGAGAATAAATATCAGCTTGATTTAAAGATTGCAAATGCTTTAATTCTTCAGAAAGCTGGTATTTTACCAGAGAATATCATGACAACCAATTTTTGTACAAGTTGTGATGATTCTTACTTTTTCTCTCACCGACGTGATCAGGGGAAAACTGGTCGAATGATGGGGTTAATCGGCTGGAAGGAGGAGTAAGAGGATGGAAGTAGCGAAAAACCTGCATATAATCCAAGAAAAAATAGAAAATGCTGCAAAACGTGTGGGTCGAAATCCAAAGGATATACAAATTATTGCTGTTACAAAATATGTATCAACAAAACGTGCTCAGGAAGCCTTAGAAGCTGGTATTACAAACTTTGGGGAAAATCGCCCCGAGGGATTAATCGCCAAACAAGAGGGTATAAAAGAACAACTAGTGTGGCATTTTATCGGATCCCTTCAAACGAGAAAGGTGAAGACGATTATAGATCGTGTGGACGTTCTTCATTCTTTAGACCGTTTATCTTTAGCTGAAGAAATAGAGAAAAGAGCATCTCGCCAGATTGACTGTTTTGTTCAGGTAAATGTAAGTGGTGAAGATACTAAACATGGGATACAGCCTCAGGATGCAATAGAGTTTGTACAACAACTTGCTGGATTTGAGAAAATTAGGGTAATGGGACTTATGACGATGGCTCCTTTAACAGATGATGAAGAAGAAATACGTACATGTTTCCGTAAACTAAAAGAATTGCAAGTGAAGATACAAAATAGGATGTTGCAAAATGCCCCGTGCACAGAGCTTTCAATGGGTATGTCTAATGATTATGAGATTGCCATTGAAGAAGGTGCAACCATGGTTAGAATTGGAACGGCCTTGGTAGGGAATGAATAAGAAAGAGGTGTAAATGATGTCAATCGTATCGAAAATGAAAACATTTTTTGCGCTCGAGGATGATGAATATGAATATGAAGAGCGATATGTGGAGGAAGAAACAGTTCCGGCAAAAGTAAATAAACAAACTCAACAGCAACAGAAACAACAAAATATAGTGAGTCTTCAAAGTATACAGAAATCGTCCAAGCTAGTGTTATTGGAACCAAGAGCATATGCAGATGCTCAGGAGATAGCCGATCATTTGAAAAATCGCCGTGGTGTTGTGGTAAACCTGCAAAGAATCTCACCCGACCAGGCCAGAAGAATCGTTGATTTTCTAAGTGGGACTGTGTATGCAATCGGCGGTGATATTCAGCGTATTGGATCGAACATATTCTTATGTACTCCTGAAAATGTTGATGTTTCAGGTTCCATTTCTGGATATGCGCAAGAAGATGATCTGGAGGATATAAGGTGGTAAGTAAATAATGGATATGTTTTTTTATATACTTTATAAAGCAGTGGACATTTATTCCTGGGCCTTGATTATATACATATTAATGTCATGGTTTCCAAATGCAAGGGAAACAGGAATTGGGTCGTTTTTGGCACGTATATGTGAGCCATTTTTAGAACCGTTCAGGAGAATCATACCTCCGCTTGGCATGATTGATTTATCTCCGTTGGTAGCGATTCTTGTCTTAAATATGGCTAGAGTGGGAATCAGTGCGTTGTCAGGAATATTTTAAAGGTAATAGTCAGCTCCCTTTTAAAATGAGGGAGCTGACTTATTTTTAGCTGGAGGATGTAAATGAATATTTATCAGCATTTTCGTCAGGAAGAACGCGAATTTATCGACCAGGTGCTTGGATGGATTGAGCAAGTACAGGTGCAATATGCGCCAAAATTAACGGATTTTCTTGATCCCAGAGAATCGGAAATTGTCAGAATGCTAATTGGTACGAATGAAGATGTCCGAGTTTCCTTTTATGGAGGAAACGAAATGGCCGAACGCAGACGAGCATTCATTTACCCGGACTATTATGAACCTCAAATAGAAGATTATGAATTAACCATTTATGAATTATTCTATTCTGCCAAATTTACTACGCTTCAGCATAGGCAAATCCTTGGCACATTGATGTCGGTTGGACTGAAGAGAGAAAAATTTGGTGATATTTGGATTGAAGGCGAGCGGGTTCAATTTGTTGTAGCCAAAGATGTTGCGTCTTACTTGGAAATGAATATTTCTAAAATGGGCAATGCAGGTGTGAAGTTTAAGGAAATTCCTTCAGACAAAGTCATGAGGGTGACTGAGCAATGGAAAGAGAGCCAGGTTACGGTTTCTTCCATGAGATTGGACACCATTTTGTCAGCAATTGCGAATATTTCCAGACAAAAAAGCCAAATGCTCGTTCAACAGGGGCGTGTTAAGGTAAACTGGAAACAGGTTGAAAATCCTTCGTATGAAATCAGAGAAAGTGATGTACTATCCGCTCGAGGAATAGGGAGAATGAAAGTTTTTTCTATTGATGGAAAAACGAAGAAAGATAAATGGAAAATAAAGTGTGGTATACAAAAATAATCAGGAATTTAGAAGGAATATCACCATTCGTGTCGAAAGCATAGTATAATAATTAAGAGAAGAATCAGTATTCGGAGGTGCAGTCTATGCCATTAACACCGCTAGACATACATAACAAGGAATTCGGCAGAGGATTCCGCGGTTACGATGAAGATGAAGTAAATGAGTTTCTTGACCAAATAATTAAAGATTATGAGTTGGTCCTTCGCGACAAGAAAGATTTGGAAGCGAAAGTAG
>JAZUQD010000021.1:0-3794 GCA_045605505.1 Pradoshia sp. | reverse complement strand
AACTATAAAAATAAGATAGCAATGTCGAAAATTTGTCAAATTACCGGAAAGAAAGCCATGATTGGCAACAATGTTTCACACTCTAAGAGAAGAACCAAGAGAACTTTTGATGTGAACTTGTTTACAAAGAAGTTCTACTATCTAGAACAAGACTGCTGGATTAGCCTGAACATTTGCGCTAACGGCTTACGTGTTATTAATAAGAAAGGTCTTGATGCAGCGGTTAATGATGCAGTTGAAAAAGGCTATTGTGATTGGAAAAGCATCAAAATTATTGGTTAATTAAAAGGAGAGATAGACTATGGCAAAGAAAGCAAAAGGTAATAGAGTACAGGTTATCCTTGAATGTACTGAAATGAAGGATAGTGGTATGCCGGGAACTTCTCGCTATATTACAACTAAGAACAGAAAAAATACCACTGAAAGATTGGAATTGAAGAAGTACAATCCTATTTTGAAAAGAGTAACAGTTCATAAAGAAATTAAATAATTATAACCTATGGCAAAGAAAGCAGTTGCAACACTTCAGACTGGTAAGACTGAAGGACGTTCATATACAAAGGTTATCAAGATGGTTAAGTCTCCTAAGACTGGTGCTTACATCTTTGATGAACAAATGGTACAAAACGATAAAGTTCAAGAATTCTTCAAGAAATAATTTGGTCTTTAGAATATTGTGAAAAGTTCCTTTCAACATTGTATGAAAGGAACTTTTTTTGTATCGGAGTTGTTGATGTTGAAGAATAGTTATATCTTTGTACAATAATTAGTTAATAAGGATTGTCTTATATGGGATTTTTTAGTTTTTTTTCAAAAGAAAAGAAGGAAACATTGGACAAGGGATTGTCCAAAACCAAAGAAAGTGTTTTTAGTAAAATTGCGCGTGCAGTAGCTGGTAAGTCTAAGGTGGATGATGAAGTGCTCGACAATCTGGAAGAAGTACTTGTTACCTCGGATGTGGGTGTGGAGACAACCTTGAATATTATTAAGCGTATTGAAGATAGAGTAGCCAGGGATAAATATGTAAATACACAGGAATTGAATGCGATTCTTCGTGAAGAAATAGCTGCCCTGCTGACTGAAAATAATACGGTGGATTCGGATGATTTTCATGTTCCAGCCGATAAGAAACCTTATGTAATCATGGTGGTGGGAGTGAATGGTGTAGGAAAGACTACTACCATCGGTAAACTGGCTTACCAATTCAAGAAAAAAGGATTGAATGTATATTTGGGGGCAGCTGATACATTCCGTGCTGCAGCCGTAGAACAACTTGATATTTGGGGAGAACGGGTAGGTATCCCAGTAATCAAGCAGAAAATGGGAGCCGATCCTGCATCTGTTGCTTTTGATACCTTGAATTCGGCTGTAGCCAACAATGCCGATGTGGTTATTATCGATACAGCCGGACGTTTGCATAACAAGATAGGTTTGATGAATGAATTGACCAAGATTAAGAATGTAATGCAGAAAGTGGTACCGGATGCTCCGCATGAAGTATTGTTGGTATTGGACGGTTCTACAGGACAGAATGCTTTTGAACAAGCCAAACAGTTTACAAAGGCTACCGAAGTGACGGCAATGGCTATTACCAAACTGGATGGAACGGCTAAAGGGGGAGTTGTGATTGGTATATCCGACCAGTTCAAGATTCCGGTTAAATACATTGGTTTGGGAGAAGGAATTGAAGACTTGCAGGTATTCCGCAAAAAGGAATTTGTTGACTCGTTATTCGGAGAAACTGGAAAATGAGACGGAATACGGTTGATATCATTACTTTAGGGTGTTCCAAGAATTTGGTTGATTCCGAAAGACTGATTCGTCAGTTGGAGGCTAATGGGTACAAGGTAACTCATGATTCACCGAATCCTCAAGGGGAGATAGCTGTTATCAATACTTGTGGATTTATTGGTGATGCCAAAGAGGAGTCTATCAATATGATTCTTGAATTTGGTGAAGCCAAGGAGGAAGGAAGACTGAAAAAATTGTACGTAATGGGCTGTCTTTCTGAACGCTATTTGAAGGAACTTGAAGTGGAAATTCCAAGTGTGGACAAGTTTTATGGTAAGTTCAATTGGAATGAATTGTTGAATGATTTGGGTAAAGCATACCAACCGGAATATGCGGTGGAACGGACGTTGACTACCCCCAAACATTATGCTTATCTGAAGATTTCGGAAGGATGTGACCGTACTTGCTCTTATTGTGCTATTCCCATTATAACAGGAAAACATGTGTCGCGCCCGATGGGGGAGGTTCTTCAAGAAGTGGAATCGTTGGTCGCCAAGGGCGTAAAAGAGTTTCAGGTTATTGCACAGGAACTGACTTATTACGGATTGGATCTTTATCATGCTCAGAAATTACCCGAATTAATCGAAAGAATGGCTCGGATTCCTGGCGTGGAATGGATTCGTCTTCATTATGCTTATCCGGCGCATTTCCCTGAGGATTTGTTTAGGGTTATGCGCGAAAATGACAATGTATGTAAGTATATGGACATAGCATTGCAGCATATCAGTGACAAGATGTTGTCGAAAATGCGTCGGCATGTTACGAAAACGGAAACATACGATTTAATCGAAAAGTTCAGAAAAGAAGTGCCGGGTATTCATTTGCGTACGACTTTGATGGTGGGACATCCCGGTGAGACGGATGAGGATTTTGAAGAATTGAAGGAGTTTGTCAGAAAGGCTCGATTTGATCGGATGGGGGCTTTTGCCTATTCGGAAGAAGAGGGTACTTTCTCGGCAAAGGAATACGAAGATGACATTCCAGAATCAATCAAGCAACGTCGGTTGGATGAGTTGATGGCTATCCAACAGGAAATATCTGCCGAATTAAGTTATGCCAAGATAGGACAGGCTTACAAAGTGATAATTGATCGTAAGGAAGGGGAATACTACATTGGAAGAACACAGTTTGATTCTCCAGAAGTAGATCCTGAAGTGCTTATCAAATCGGAAGAAAAACGCCTTTTTATCGGTCGTTTCTATTATGTTCAAATAACGGATGCCGATGATTTTGATCTTTACGGAAGGGTGATTTGATTTTTTTAGTCAAATATTTGGTTTTTGTTTGTTTTTTCATTAATATCGCGTCAAATTTAAAAGTTAATACGTTGAATAACAAAGAATTCATATCAGAATTGTCCAAACGGACTGGGTTGAGTAATAAAGATGCAAGTCAGCTTGTCTCTTCGTTTTTAAATTTAATGACACAAGAGTTGCAAAATGGAAAAACTGTTGTAATTCAGGGGTTTGGAACTTTTGAGGTGAAAAAGAAATTAGAACGTATTTCGGTTAATCCTACTACCCAACAGCGGATGCTGATTCCTCCTAAATTGGTTTTGTCGTATAAACCAAGTGCAAGCCTTAAAGAAAAGTTTAAATGATAATTCCTCTTCCTATATGAATGAAAAAATAACAATACAAGATTTGATTGATATTTTGGCAGAAAAGCATAGCATGAATAAAAAAGATGCAGAGCTTTTTGTCAAAGGTGTTTTTGAATTGGTTGAGGAAGCTTTGGCAACAGAAAAGTATGTCAAAGTGAAAGGCTTGGGTACATTTAAATTGATAGGCGTTGATAGTCGTGAAAGCGTCGATGTAAATACAGGAGAACGTATTGAAATACAAGGACATAATAAAGTTTCTTTTACTCCGGAATCATCACTGAAGGATTTGATCAACAAACCATTTGCACATTTTGAGACGGTTATTATCAACGAAGGTGTAAACTTGGATGAAGGTCAGCCACAGGTGGAAAATGATATGGAAAAAGTAGAACCTGTGGAA
>JAZUQD010000020.1:0-4145 GCA_045605505.1 Pradoshia sp. | reverse complement strand
TGCATTTTCCATCCAATACCCAATCATTCCCTGTGACATAGCTCCGCATGTATCAAGAGGCATGGCTGGATTTTTTTCTGAATCAGCCGCTTTTTGCTGAAGAAGAATATTACCAACTTGTGGACCATTACCATGTGAAATGATAATATCCATTCCATTCTCCACAAGTGTTGCAAGCTGTTCAGCTGTTTTTTCAAGGGCCAGCTGTTGAGCTTTTGCACTGGCATCACCAGATTGAATGGCATTACCACCTAAAGCTATAACTACTTTCTTTCTTTCCATAGTAGACTCGATACCTCCAAATATCAGTTGATGTTTAGAAATCAGGTTAAATAGTAATGCCTCCAGTGATCAATTCGAAGATCGCGTAGCAGGCAAATACAACAAAGGCCGCTGCTATAGCCAACTCTGTTTTTGTAAATACTTGTTTGACATTCGCTTCTTTCTGTACAGCTCTGTAAATAAGGATACCTGGTGCATATAAAATCATTGTTAATAGTAAATAGTCAATACCAGCGGCATAAACCATCCAAACACCATAGGCACTTGCAACAACACCAATAATAATATTTTTAATGCGATCAGCCGCTTTATCCTGAATGGAATACTTCAATTGATAGAAAGCAGAGAACGCATATGGAATCAAGATGGCTGAAGACGCCAATGAAAAGGCAAAGTTATATGCTTGCTCAGATACAAGGAATGTTAATAAGAACACTTGAATTAACCCATTTGTTAGCCATAAGGAATTAGATGGGGCTCCATTTTTATTTACTTTTGCAAACCATTTAGGGAATAATTTATCTTTCCCTGCCAAGTATGGAATCTCAGATGCTAACAATGTCCAGCCAAGCCAAGCACCTAATACTGAAACAATCAAGCCAAGGTTTATGAATGTAGCTCCCCACGGACCTACCATTTCTTTAAACACATAAGCCATAGATGGATTACTTAATCCGGCCACCTCTGCACGGTTCATCGCACCAATTGACATAATGGAAATTAATACATAGATAATTAAAGTACCAATTAAACCAATAACTGTTGCTTTACCAATATCTTTTTTATCTTTCGCACGGCTGGATAAAACCACTGCCCCTTCAACACCAATGAATACCCAAAGTGTCACAAGCATTGTGCTTTTTGTTTGAGCCATAACATCACTAAATTGGAAACCTCCGCCAGTTCCCCAGAAATCATCTAAGAAAATATCCGTATTAAACGCAAAAATACCGATAATAATAAATAAGAAAATAGGAACTAACTTCGCAATAGTAGTTACGATATTTACCAGCGAAGCTGAGTGAACTCCACGCAGAACTAAAGCATGAACAGCCCACAGCAGTACGCTGCCGCCAATAATGGCCGCAATGTTTTGTCCACCTTCAAATACCGGGATGAAATATCCAATAGATGAGAATAAAAGTGTAGCGTATGCAACGTTACCTAACCATGCTGACAACCAATATCCCCAAGCACTGTTGAATCCCATAAACTTTCCAAATCCAGCAGCAGCATAACTGTATACACCGCCATCAAGATCAGGTCTTTTCGCATTCAGATTCTGGAAAGAAAGCGCTAGGGCAATCATCCCTATCCCAGTAATTGTCCAACCTATAATAATTGCACCTGGGGAAGCCGCACCCGCCATATCTGAAGCAAGGTTAAATGCTCCTCCACCAATCATGGATCCTACAACAATTGCAATTAAAGCAAACAAACCAATCTTTTTATCGTCTGCCATTCTTCTTCACCTCTAATTAATAATGGTAGCAGGGAATTAGATAGAACCAATTCCCTGCTCATCTCCTTATTCAATATTGCCTAATGTCAATGCCATTACAGATTTAATCGTATGCATTCTGTTTTCTGCCTGATCGAAAACTTTTGAATGCTTACTGCGGAAGACTTCATCTGTTACTTCCATTTCAGCTAAACCATGCTCCTCATGAATCGCACGTCCATATGCTGTTTCAAGATCATGGAATGCTGGTAAGCAATGAAGGAAAATCACATTTTCGTTTCCAGTCATTTTAATCATATCCATATTCACTTGATATGGAGCTAAAAGAGCAATACGTTCTGCGAATTTGTCTTCTTCTCCCATAGATACCCAAACATCTGTATAGATTACATCTGCTCCGGAAACCGCTTCTTCAACATTAGAAGTAATCGTAATGCGACCATTGGATTCCTTAGCTAATTCTTCAGCAAGCTCTACAATAGAAGCTTCAGGGAATAAGGATTCAGGAGAGCAAATACGTACATCCATACCAACTTTTGCTCCACCAACTAATAAGCTGTTCGCAACATTGTTACGTCCATCTCCAACATATACAAATTTAACGCCTTTTAAATGGCCGATATTTTCTTGTACTGTTAAGAAATCTGCCAATGTTTGTGTTGGATGCCATAAATCTGTAAGACCATTCCATACAGGTACTCCGGAGTGCTCAGCTAAAGCTTCCACCTTTGAATGCTCGAAGCCACGGAATTCGATACCATCAAACATGCGACCCAATACTTTAGCAGTGTCTTCGATGGATTCTTTTTTACCAAGTTGAATGTCATCTTTTCCTAAGTATTCCGGATGTGCACCTAAATCAGTACAAGCTACCGTAAATGCACAACGAGTACGTGTGGATGGCTTTTCAAATAATAGGGCAATATTTTTACCTTCCATATAACGATGTGGAATGCCTTGTTTTTTCTTTTCTTTTAACTCAGCGGCAAAATTAATCATGTGTAAGAATTCTTCTTCAGTGAAATCTTTTTCAGCCAAGAAACTTCTACCTTTAAGATCTGGTCTTGTTTTAATCATTACAACTTCTCCTTCCAAAGATAACTGACTTCTATCTATTGATTAAATATCTTCACGTACAAGCGGCATACTCATGCAGCGTGGGCCCCCACGACCGCGAGCCAATTCCGAGCTTTTGATCTCAATAACCTTGACACCATGTTCACGAAGGACTCTATTTGACACTTGGTTTCGATCATATGTAACAACCACACCTGGTGCAATCGCTAATGTGTTGGAGCCATCATTCCACTGTTCACGTGGAGCTGCGATTTCATCTCCATCACCGCAAAGAATGATTTCAAGTTCAGGCAATTCAAGTACTTCTCTCAAAGTTTCTTTAAGATCTGTACGGTGAGTAATGGATACTGAATTCTCATCAGCACCTTTTTCAAGAATATAGATATTCATTTTTCCGCCAGGTCCTTGAATCATTGGGTGCATCGTAAATTTATTGTAATCTACCATTGTAAATACAGTATCCAGATGCATAAATGCACGGCTTTTTGGTATTTCAATCGCGACTACTTTCTTGAATTGCTCCTGTTTATTCAGGATGTTCAATGCAAACTTTTCGATTGCTTTAGCGGAAGTTCTGGCTGAAACTCCAATTGCGACTACTTCTGGACTTAATACCAGCTCATCTCCACCCTCAATCGGGTTATTATAAGTACGGTCAAGCCATACAGGAACATCTTTACCAGCAAATCTTGGATGATGTTTAATAATGTACTCCATAAACATGGATTCTCTGCGTCTTGCAGGCTCACGCATGTTATTAATCGTTAACCCATTTCCAATTGCCGCTGCCGGGTCACGCGTAAAATAAAGGTTTGGCATTGGATCTGTATAGAATGGATAATGATCTTCCATTAATTCATACAGATGTTTTCTTTTGCTGATTTCCAGTTCATTTTTACGGATACCAGACATAATTTTTTCTATCATATCTTCATTTGAAAAAGATAATAAGTACTCTTTAAGGTTTTCGAAAGTACCCTGTACCTTTGCGTTGCTTTCTTCCAGCATACGACTAACAAATTCTTCTTTCACTTCAGGATTTGTTAACGATTCAGCAACTAGCTTTTCAAGGTATAATACTTCTACTCCTTGATCTCTTAATGTATTAGCAAAATAATCGTGCTCTTCCTGAATAATCGGCAAATACGGGATATCATCAAATAATAGCCTCTCCAGATATTCCGGAGTAAGATTTTCTACTTCTTTTCCAGGACGCTTTAACATAACTGTTTTTAACGTACCAATTTCAGAAGTAACATGAATTGGATTTGTCATCTTGCCTTTCCTCCTGCACACCTTATTTTTCTTACATTTTTAGTGTACA
>JAZUQD010000019.1:0-17276 GCA_045605505.1 Pradoshia sp. | reverse complement strand
CCTGGCTTTGGAGTGGCTTTACCTGGGGATAGGCTGGGCATAGGCCGACCATAGCCAGGGTAAAGTCCCTTTCACCGGGCTTTGGGACGCCTTTACCGGGGGGATAGCCAGGTCATAGGTCGGCCATAGCCACGGGATAGCCGCGGAATAGGTGGTATCAAGGTCCCTATCCGTTCTTTTTTGAGATTCTAAAATTATATTTAAATTAATGTTTCTAAAGGTATGCTTTATGGGTAAATAGGTAAATATTGTTTTATTAGTTGAAGCACGCTAATAGAGAGAGATGTGAGGTGGTAAAAATGGGGCAAAATCATACGATGATGCAATTTTTTGAGTGGCATATTTTACCTGACGGCACGCACTGGAAACGTTTAAAAGAACTAGCACCCGTTTTAAAGAACAGTGGAATAGATTCTGTTTGGATCCCACCCCCAACTAAAGGACAAACACCTGAAGACACAGGTTATGGAATATATGATTTATATGATTTGGGCGAATTTGACCAAAATGGTTCTATTCGAACAAAGTATGGTACGAAAGATGAATTAATAGAAGCTATTGAAGCATGCAAAGAAAATGAGATTTGTGTGTATGCAGATATCGTCATGAACCATAAAGCTGGTGCAGACGATACAGAGAGGTTCAAAGTTATTGAGGTCGATCAGAATGATCGAACAGTGGAAATTTCAGAACCATTTGATATTGATGGTTGGACAAAATTCAATTTTCCCGGACGCGGCGACACCTATTCTGATTTTAAGTGGAATATGGTCCACTTCAATGGGACTGACTATGATGAAGGAACGATTCGAACAGGAATCTTTAAAATTCTTGGTGAAAATAAAGACTGGAACGAACATGTGGATAAAGAGTTTGGAAACTACGATTACTTAATGTTTGCAAACATTGATTATCGTCATCCTGATGTACGAGAGGAAATGAAGAATTGGGGTAAGTGGCTCACTGATACCATTAAGTGTGATGGTTACCGCATAGATGCCGTTAAACATATTGACTATACGTTTATTAAAGAATTTGGCATTGAAATGAGACAGACCCATGGTGATGACTTTTATATGGTAGGAGAGTATTGGAATCCTGATTTGAAGGCTTGCCAAGAATACCTGGAGAACATTGATCATACACTCGATCTATTTGACGTTCCTCTTCATTATAAATTGCATCAAGCCTCTCAAATGGGACGCGATTTTGATTTAACGACTATTTTTCAGGATACCCTTGTAGAATCCAATCCATTAAACGCTGTCACATTTGTAGATAATCATGATTCACAACCGGAAGAATCGTTGGAATCATGGGTCGAAGATTGGTTTAAGCCATCAGCTTATGCACTTATTTTATTACGTCACGATGGCTACCCATGTGTTTTCTATGGTGATTATTATGGAGTTGGCGGCGAGAATCCGGTTGGAAGAAAAAATAAACTGATTGATCCTCTCCTTTACGCAAGAGTCCATAAGGCTTATGGAGAACAAGTCGATTACTTCGATCATCCCAATACAATTGGATGGGTAAGAATGGGGATTGAAGAGAGGGAAAATTCAGGATGTGCAGTTGTCATCTCAAACGGTGATGAAGGTGAAAAAAGAATGTTTGTAGGAGCAGAAAGAGCTGGCGAAAGATGGACGGATTTCACCAATAACCGGTCAGATGAAATCGAAATTGATGAAGAAGGCTGGGCAACCTTTCCAGTTAATGGAGGCAGTGTTTCTGTATGGGCCAAGCCAGACCCAGAAGAATAATAGCTATACAAAAAAATGAGCTAATACCTTCGGCACTAAAACAGTTATTTAAACGTTCATTTATCAGAGTTCATATTACAGGGGACTGGATAGACAAAAACATCTTATTTCGCGATGTTTCATGTCTATCCAGTCCCCTCTTACTCTTTTTATCTCATGATTACTATTTAACTAAATCATACGAAATAATCGCCGGTTTACCGGTTCTTGAATCCTTCACAATGGAAGCATCAATCTGGAATACCTCTTTTAATACATCCACATTCATCACTTCCTCCGGACTCCCCTGTAAAACCAATTGCCCATTTTTAATAGCAACCACTTTATCTGCAAATCGGCTCGCATGGTTCAAGTCATGAATCACCATAACAATCGTTCGCCCATCCTCACGATTAAGTTTTTTAAGAAGTTCAAGAACCTCCAACTGATGAGCCAAATCTAAATATGTGGTTGGTTCGTCCAAAAGCAATAATCCGGTCTCCTGAGCAATCGCCATCGCAATCCACGCACGCTGACGTTGCCCACCAGATAAAGAGTCCACTGATTGATTTTTAAAATCAGTTAACCCAGTAACGCGAATCGACCAATCGACCATCTCTCTGTCATGTTCATTTAAACGTGAAAACCCACCCTGATATGGAGTTCTCCCATAGGAAACCAGGTCAACAACCGATAAGCCGCCAGGAGCTTCCGGTGATTGGGGCAGGATCGCCATTTTCCTGGCAACTTCCTTTGTGGGCGTATTCTTTATTTCTTTTCCATCCAAAATAACAGATCCGCTCATTGCAGGGTGCAACCTTCCCATCGTTTTTAAAATGGTCGATTTCCCACAGCCATTTGGTCCAATAATCGCTGTAATTGCTCCTTTTTTTATTTCCAAATTCAATGATGGAACAATCACATTACCGTCATAGCCTATTTTTAAATTCCGAGCTAACAATTCCAATAGGATTGCCCTCCCCTACTTCGATTTCATTAAAAGATAAATAAAATATGGAGCACTAATAATGGAGACAATAACTCCTGAAGGAATATCTACCTTGAGCATATTTTTGCCCAACATATCTGATAGCAACAATACAAAGGCTCCAATCATGGCGGCAGTAGGTAAGAGTGCCCCATGTTTTGGTCCAACAAGCTTCCTTGCAATGTGCGGTGCTATCAAACCAAGGAAAGCTATGCCTCCACCAACTGTTACACCTAATCCTGCCAAGGCAACTGCAGCTCCGATTAGAACTAAACGCTCCTTTTCTGTACGAATCCCCAGTCCAGACGATACCAAACTGCCAAGATTTAATACATTCAGTGTGTGTGATTTAAAAAGAATAAATGGTAATAAGACTAAAAACCACGGCAGCAGGGCCCACACATATTTCCACTGTGTAGCCCAAAGGTCGCCAGATAACCAGACCATCGCTTTCATGAAGTCATGAGGATTCAATCGCAGCTGCATCGCTGTTAAAACGGCTGCAAATCCAGCATTAATGCCAATCCCGACAAGTAGAAGGCGTATCGTATGTAGCCCTTTCTTCCAGGATAATACCAATATTAGTACAGTTGTCAGTAATGCTCCGGTAAAAGCAAATAAAGGCATCATAAATGTACCTACCAAGCTCTGACTGCCAATAGTAGATTGAAATACGGTAATATAGATTAATACAGCCAATCCAGCTCCAGCGTTAATACCTAGAATTCCAGGCTCAGCCAGTTCATTCTGAGTTACTGTTTGCAATACCGCCCCGGATACAGCCATTCCGGTTCCCACCAGAATCGCCAGCACAATAGCCGGCAATCGAATCTCAAATAAAACCAGCTCTTGTTTATCTGTCCCATTTCCGATAATCGTCTGCCACACTTCTGCTGGTGAAATACTGACTGTCCCCACGTTCAAGCTGATTAAACTGGCGATGATAATCAGAATGAACAGAACTGTCCATACTCTTACCAATTTAGCGTTGTTCATCAAAATAATTTCCTCCCTTCACTGCGAACAAGGTAGAGGAAGAAAGGGACTCCTATAAGTGCTGTCATAACGCCAACAGGAGTTTCATAAGGCGGATTAATCATTCTTGAGGCAACGTCAGCCAATAATAACAAAACACTGCCCAACACAGCTGTAAGAGGAAGTAATTTTCTATAATCAACCCCAATAAGCATCCTTGTAATATGAGGAATGACCAAACCAATAAACCCAATCGTTCCAGAGACCGCAACCGAACTTCCAGTAAGCAATAGAATAACAATAATTCCTAGTATATGGACTAGCTTTATGTTAATCCCAAGCCCCTTCGTCACATATGTACCAAGCGATAATAAGGTTAACGAATGTGCGATGGCGAGTAAAATTGGTAATCCTATCAATCCAACGACCGCTACTATTTTTACTTCCTGCCACTGGCTATTAGCTAAATCTCCTGCATACCAGAAGCTAATATTTTTGGTGACATCAAAATATAAAGCCATACTGGTTGTTAGAGAACTTAAAAACATCCCTGTTGCCATACCTGCCAAAGCTAGCTTTACCGGTGTAGCCCCTCCTCTGGATAAGGCAGACAAAGAAAATACCAATAGTACAGCCAATCCTGCTCCAATCATGGAAGCGATGATTGAACCCATTATGGATAATCCTGAGAAAATCGTTAATGATAAAACTAGGGCGAACGCAGCCCCATTGGATACTCCCAAAAGGGATGGCTCAGCCAAAGGATTTCTTGTTAACGCCTGCATAACCGCACCTGATATAGCTAAGTACGCACCCACAAAGCACGCCATTAGTGCCCGTGGCAATCTGATTTCCCAAATAATCTGATGGGTCACATTTTCTGAATTCGGGTGGATCAAAGCTTCCCATACGATTGATGGTTCTATTGTTTTTGTTCCAATGATTAATGAAATAAAAAAAATGACTATAAGTAATAAAAAAGACACAGGAAGAATCATACTAATTCGTTTCCTGCGAGATGCATTATTTCTATCAGCATTCTTCTGCACGTATGTTCAGTCCTTCAAAATCTTTTCTCATTATAAAAAGCATTATAACGGAATACACCCTTCTATTGTTACCATAAAACGGATAGGTATGAATTTCCGTTGACTCCATAAGTGAGAATGATTATCATTATTGAGATGAATTTATTTTACATACTAAAGGAGGATATAGCAATGGTAATAAATAATAAATACATGCGCCTTCTCGCATTCATGCTATGTACTGTTTTATTGCTTGCAGCCTGTGGCTCAAAGGACAATGATACAGCTGACGAAGGAAAATCCGAAAAGAAAGTTACAGATGCAATCGGTGAAATGAGCCTCCCGGCAAACCCTGAAAGGATTCTTGCACCTAATTTAGAGGATTATTTAGTTACTTTGGGCATTACACCAGCTGCACAATGGTCAATTGGTACATCTGTTCATGAATATTTACAGGATGATTTAAAAGATGTTCCATTAATTTCTTGGGATATGCCGATTGAAGATGTGATTGAAGCTGAACCGGACTTAATTATGTTTGAATCGGAAGCTGCTATTCAGGAAGGGCAATATGAGGAATACAAAAAGGTAGCTCCTACCTATGTATTTAAGGAAGAAGATACGGCTGACTGGAGAACTTTACTGACAAAAATGGGCGAGTTGTTCGGTAAAGAAGAGCAAGCAAAAGAAGCGATTCAAAGCTATGAAGATAAAACTGCAGAAGCTAAATCAACAATCCAAGAAAAAATCGGAAATGAGTCAGCCGCTCTTATTTGGGTAACTGGCGGCCAGTACTTTGTATTCGAAGGCGATCGTTACGCTTCAAACGTTCTTTATCAAGACTTAGGAATCAAAATGCCTACTTATATTAGTGATCTTGGTGAAGCACAGGTTACATGGCAGGCTACTTCACTCGAGGCGTTGGCAGATTTGGATGCAGATCACCTCTTTATCGCTGCGGCAAGTGGTGAGGCAGGAATCGAAACATTGGAGAATAGCTCCATTTACAAATCTATTCCGGCTGTCCAAAAGGGGAATGTTTACATGTTTGAGGATTCATCAAACTGGACAACTAATGCTAGAACAGCCAATGATAAAACAATTGATCTTGTTTTAGAATCTTTAGATAAATAATAAATAAAGGAGGCTCTTTTTGGAAGAGTCTCCTTTTTATTAGACCGGGTTCTATTTTCTTTCATATAAATCTTCTCTTCGATCCTTAAATACAGAGATGCGGGCTCTGGCCTGATCTACTTCCTCTATGTTTAATTCGGCATACTGGATACATTCCTCTGTATCTCCGATTGTAATCGTATCACCCCATGGACCGATGACTATGGAATGTCCGGCGAATGTATTATGAGGGTCTTTTCCCACCCGGTTGACCGCTATAATGAATAGCTGGTTTTCAATGGCGCGTGCCTTTAATAGAGTTAACCAATGGTCTACTCTCGTTTCGGGCCATTCTGCCACTACGAACAGCAGTTTCACACCTGCTAAAGCATGCTTCCGAACCCATTCTGGAAAGCGAATATCGTAGCAAATCAAGCCGCCACATAGATTCTCATCCACCATAAATACATTTTCCTTTTGTCCTGCATTAAGATAGAGTTGTTCATCCATCACATTAAAAAGATGGACTTTGTCATACTCAGAGAGAATCTCCCCTAAGCGGTTAAACACGTACATTCTATTAAAATACCCTTCCGATGTTTTCACAGATATAGAGCCGCCCACAATGTAAACACTATACTTTGATGCCAATGAGGATAGTAGTTTTTTTGTTTCCTCTCCTTCAGGGTCTGCTAGTTCCTCCAACTGTTGCAGGGCATAGCCTGTATTCCACATTTCAGGTAATACAATACATTCCGCACCATTTTCGGCAGCCTCTATTATAAAATCCTTTACACGATTAAAATTTTCACGCGGCTTTCCAAACGCGATGTTCATTTGTACACAGGCTATTTTCAACGAATCCACCTCTTCCTCGTTTATCTAAAAGGTTATTGTATGTATAGATGATATCAACTTTAATACATGTAAGACGAATACTGACAATCCGTTTCAAAAAAATAGAATCGATTAAAAACCACCGACTCCATCCTCTTCATTATAATTGTTTAATTGCCTGATCATATCCACTTGGGTTTTGCATTTGCCAATTCCACGAATCCGCGCACATATCTGCCAGACTTTTTTGAGCCTTCCAGTCTAAAATAGCTAAAGCCTTATTAGTATTGGCGTAACATACTGCTACATCACCAGATCGTCTATCCACTATTTCGTACGGGATTTCCTTCCCGCTGACATTGGCGAATGCCTTCACTAAATCGAGGACGCTCCACCCGTTTCCAGTCCCAAGGTTAAATGCTTCAACCCCACACTTATTTTCCAGGTACTGCAGAGCCTTTAGATGGCCCTTTACTAAATCAACTACATGAATATAGTCGCGGACACCCGTACCGTCATGGGTTTCATAGTTGTTGCCAAACACTACTAATTGATCCCTTTTTCCAATGGCGACCTGAGTGATATAGGGCATTAAATTATTCGGAATACCACTAGGACTCTCACCGATTCTTCCAGTTTCATGTGCACCAATAGGGTTGAAATACCTTAGTAAAGCGATACTCCATGATGGATCTGAAACATGCAGATCACGCAAAATGTCCTCTATCATTATTTTTGAACGACCATATGGATTCGTTGCGGATAACGGAAAATTCTCATCAATTGGTACACGATCCGGCATGCCATACACTGTGGCAGACGAGCTGAACACCAGCTTTTTCACATGATGCTTCGCCATTATCTCACACAATTTAATCGTACCTGTTACATTATTATCATAATAGTTCAGAGGAGCCGAAACAGACTCACCAACTGCTTTTAAGCCGGCAAAATGAACAACTGAATCAATATCATATAGATGAAACAGTTGGTCAACTGCCTCAACATCTAGTACATCCATTTTATAAAAAGGAAAGGCCTTACTCGTCAACTCTTTAATTCTATCAATTACTTCGATATGACTATTCGACAAATTATCCAGTACGACAATCTCATAGCCCGCATTTAAAAATTCAACAGCCGCATGACTGCCTATATAACCAGCTCCGCCTGTAATGAGTATGGCCATTCTTGATTCACTCCCCTGTTTCTCACGATTGGTAATTCGAAATGCATATAAGTTAATTTTACCTTATTTTCAATTTTATGGGATTAATTTCTTGTGAATTTAAATGACCATAATCAAAACCGGACGGTGGAAGCTCATTTTATTAAACAGGTACGGTACGGGATAATAGTAGATAATCCATTGGGGCACGTTAGAATTCTTTCCCCGTACCTTTAAGAAATTCCTCTTTAATCTGCTTTAGTAATGCCTGATCTGTCAGAAGGCGATATCCGGTATTAGCCAATGCTTTTGCCCCTGTAAGGATGGCTTGATCACCCATTTCTGATACAGCACATTCTCTAAATTCCTTTGTATGACCTATAAGGTTATCCGGGCCGATTTTTATAAAAGGATGCGCTGTCGGTACGATATGGCTCACATTACCTGCATCGGTTGAACCGGATGCATTTCGCTTGCCTTGGACGACATCTTCACCAAGATCAGTCAGTTCCTCTCGTAGAATCTCATCGAGAGTCGAATTTATAACAAAGTCATGAACTTCATTTTGAAATCGATTGATTTTTACTTGGCTCCCTGTTGCCAGTGCTGCACCTTTGGCAATCTTAATAATTCTTTCTGAAATTTCTTCACATCTCTTCCAGGTTGATGCCCTTATATAAAACCTTGCAGAGGCATATTCAGGAATGATATTAGGTGCATCTCCTCCATCTCGAATAATGCCATGTACTCTTATATCAGTCGGTAATTGTTGTCTTAAGGCCCCAATCCCATTAAATAACTGAATAACTGCATCCAGAGCATTGATTCCTTCCTCAGGAGCAGCTGAAGCATGAGCAGCTTTTCCGTAAAAATGAAAATCAAGGGGGTTAACAGCCAAAAATGGTTGAGTCGTTCCGGTTTGCCCTGATGGATGGATTAGAATCGCTGCATCCACTCCTTCAAACAATCCATGCTTCACATAACTGCCTTTCGCACTGCCATTTACGCCTCCTTCTTCTGCCGGTGCACCATAAACGAGAACTGTTCCTCCAATTTCCTCTAGTACTAATCCAAGTGAAATTCCTGCTGCCACGCTCGTGATCCCGATGATATTATGGCCGCAAGCATGGCCAAGACCGGGCAGGGCATCATACTCAGCGAGAAAAGCAATCGTAGGTCCTGGTTTTGATGATGACTTCCTCGCTATAAAACCAGTTTCATGCCCGGCAATATCACGTGTGACCTCAAAGGCAGCTTCAATCAATACATTGGTAAGTGTCTCTGAAGCTAAGAATTCTTCATTCCCTATTTCAGGATTGGCATGGATATGATGGCTTATATTTATATAGTTGTTAGCCTGTTGATCGATATATCCATTAATCATTTCTTTATGAAAGATGCGACTATCATTTTTAATCATTACTCTGCCTCCAATCTTTCCAATAATCTTATACCTATGTTAGTTTCCGAAGTAATTCATTGCTGCACTGCCGGACTGGTCCAGGCATCCTGATAATCAACCAATTCTTCCAATGATACGAAAGCCGGAATGGTATTCCCTTTAAATGTTTTATTAATAAAATCCTCTACTTCTTTTGATTGGTAAATTTCCACCAGTTTTTTTAAGTCAGCGCGGTCTTCATTCCCTTTTTTCACGGCGATAATATTAATATATGGTTTAGCCGTTTCACTTTCATGGAACAAAGTATCTTTTAATGTTAATCCTGCTTCAACCGCAAAGTTATTGTTGATAATCGAAGCATCTACATCTTCTAGAAAACGCGGTGTATTACCGGCTGCTACTAGTTCAAGTTTAATATTTTTAGGGTTGGTTTTAATTTTATCGATAGAGCCAACCCCATTAAAATTGTCTTCTAATGTGATGAAACCTGCTTCCTGTAATAGCAACAACGCTCGCCCTAGATTGGTCCCTTCATTAGGAACGGCTATTGTTGCTCCTTTCGGCAGCTCATCCAACTTTTTATGTTTAGTTGAATAGATTCCCATTGGTGCAATAACAGTAGCTCCAATAGGTTCAATAGCCAAATTTCTTTCCTTAATCTGTTCATCAAAGTATGAGATTGTCTGAAATGCGTTCGCATCTATTTCCCCGTCATTTAAAGCTGTGTTTGGCAGTATATAATCACTGAATTTCACCAGTTCTATATCAAGTCCCTTCTCTTTGGCAAGTTCAGCAATATAATCCCATGTCCTGTCCCCACTGCTAACTCCCACCTTAATAGTGGAACTTCCTTCTTTGGCATTTCCTTTTGATTCACTTCCGCACGCTGCTGTTATGATTGTGAATGCCACTATTAAAATAGTAAGAAAAAACTTTTTCATTCTATCCATCTCCTTCTTTATCGTCTTCTTATTTTTCTTGCCAGCGTATTGCCTGAAGTTTGTAAAAGCTGCACAATAATCACAAGTGCGGCTACCGTTACAATCATGGTGATTGTATCGAATCTCTGATATCCATAGGTGAGAGCAAGATCTCCGACACCTCCGGCCCCTACCGCCCCTGCCATAGCTGAGGCACCGACCAGACCGATTGTTGCTGTTGTAAATGTTAGAATAAGAGAGCTAAGTCCTTCCGGTAGCAAAAAGCGGAAAATTATTTGCCATACTGTAGCTCCCATTGACTGAGCTGCTTCAATGATTCCCTTATCAACTTCCAATAATGAATTTTCAACCAATCTGGCAATATAGGGACCTGCATAAAACACAAGCGGTACAATTGCCGCATTCGTCCCAATCGCTGATCCAACAACGAATCTTGTAAATGGGATTAAAGCCACTAATAAGATAATGAAGGGGACCGAACGTAATATATTGATAACCGGGTTCAATATATTAAACACCCATGCATTCTCCAGGATATGTCCCTTTCTTGTGATGACGAGTAATATCCCTAAAGGCAATCCGATAATGGCTGAGAATAGTAATGAAAAGAAAACCATATAGAGCGTGTCACTGAAGCCAATCAGTAATTGTTCAAGCGTAATTTCCATTCCCAATACCTGTTCATTCATGGCAGTTTCACCTCCTGCAAGATAACATCCTCATTCACTATGTAATCAAATGCCTTTCTTATTTCAGTTGTTTCTCCTATAACCTCCACGATTAAATTGCCGAAAGGTGTTTCCTGTATTTCAGAAATATTGGCAGAAAGAACACTTAAATGAACATCAAAGCTTTTGGCTACCGTTGAGAGAAGATGCTTGCCTGAAGACGACCCCAAAAAATTCAGCTTCCAGACGGCAGGATTCTTTTCCTTTAAGGATTTCAAAAAGCTTTGTGGTATTTCATCATGAATGACTGTTCTAACAAATCGTTTGGCAGTCTCCGTTTGCGGTTTAGAAAAAACGTCAATAACAGGACCCTGCTCAACTACCCTTCCATTTTCCATGACAGCGACCTTATTACAGATTTCTTTAATCACTGACATCTCATGTGTAATGAGCAAAATGGTTATGTTGTATTCACGGTTTATTCTTTTCAATAGCTTTAAAACATCACTTGTCGTTTGTGGGTCCAATGCGGATGTAGCTTCATCACATAATAGAATCGATGGGTTTGTGGCCAGAGCTCTCGCAATTCCAACCCTCTGCTTCTGTCCTCCTGACAATTCTTCCGGATAACTGCGAGCCTTATCTGATAAACCAACGAACTCCAGTAACTCCAGGACTCTCTTTTGAATTGTTTGTTTACCTGTACTGGATAGTTTCAACGGAATAGCCACATTATCAAATACCGTCTTGGACTGGAGTAAATTAAAATGCTGAAAGATCATACCGATTTTCTTTTTTTCTGCCCTCAATTCCTTAGATTTTAATTTCGTAAACGATTTACCGTTAACAAGAACCTCTCCTTCAGTAGGACGTTCCAGCATATTAACCAACCGCAAAAGAGTACTTTTTCCGGCACCGCTGTATCCTACTACGCCATATATATCTCCTTTATCAATTGTCAAATGAACTCCTTTTAACGCTTCAACCGTCTGTCCATTTGCTTGATATGATTTTTTTACGTTTCGAAACTCAATCATGTTCTCTCCTCCAGGTCTTATGAAATTCGAAATGCAAAAAGCCTCTTCTGTCATAGACAGAAGAGGCTTCGTATGAACATATGCATAAAAATGATTGGAAATATGTCCACTTAAAGCTTCCTCTTATCTATCAAACAGTCGTTTGTTGGATTTAGCACAGTATTTTTACCTAAGTAAAAATCCGCTGCCGAAGTATCATAGGGCCAAGTCCCTCCACTTCTCTCGATAAGAATCGCTTGCTATTCAATTAAATTTGATGTTTCCAACTATATCCTATCCTGTTTGTTAATGTCAATCAAAATATTCAGAAAGTATAATTAATTTTGGTTTATACTATAACTATCCTCTATGTTTTATCTATAGCTTTTGATCATTCTTTATGATTAATGAATCATTACAGCGTTTTAATCGTATAGGTTACTAAGGGGATTTACATAAAAAACCAAGGAGGTTATCTAGTGGGAAACATCTTCATCTATTCCATCATCATCGGGATTATTTCGGCACTTATTCTTGTGCCATTCCAAAATAATGAAAAATTACATATCCACATGAAGGGCAAAACAAAACTGCTTGTTTTTGTCAGTTTAGCTGCATTGATTATGATTGGTGCATTTTTATTTTATTACTTCACCTTGTTGGATCAAACGATCTCCTCGCTGTGGATTTTCTTAATCATACTAACCTTGTTGGGCTCACTGCTTGCTACAGGTATGGAGAGAAAGATTAAAGGTGTTTTATTCGCGGGTAGTTTGCTTGTCGGACTCTACTTTTTAACTGCTTTTCTATTCAACGCCGATGAAAAGTTTAAGATCGCCAAAATGGAGGTCAAAGAAGAAATACAAACATTTGATGAGAATAAAAAGCCAGCTAGCGTACCGCCTCAATACGCACGCAATAAAATGAAAAAAGCGTTTGGCCAGGTACCTAATACGAGTTACTATGAATTAGGGAATTTGCAAATCCAAAAAGTAAATGGGGAGTATGTTTATATTGCCCCAGTCGAATTTTCCGGATTTTTCAAATGGTTAAAAGGGAAAGAAACTCCCGGATACTTTATGCTGAGTGCGACAGACTCTTCGGCTAATCCTAAATTTGTAGAGGCAGAAATGCTATACACTCCCTCTGCATTCTTTAACAAAGAAACAGAACGTCGTATACGCCTACAGTATCCATCGTATATATTCTACGGCGATGCCCAGCTTGAAGTAGATGATAACGGAGCCCCTTTTTATATTCGCTCATATGGTGATTTTGTCTCTGCCAGGAATGGTTTTAAGGTGAAAGGCGTTGTCGTGATGGATGCCAAAACTGGGAAGTCCAAATCCTATTCTATTAATGATGCACCTGAATTTATTGATGGAGCAGTTGCCCCGGAGGTTGTCAGTACGCAAAATAGCTACTTCGGAAATTATGTCCATGGATTTTGGAATAGCCTATTTGGAAAATCAGACGTTAAACTTCCATCTGATGAAGGTACCGAGGCGAATGTCAGTCCAATTTTTGATGAAAATGGAGAAATGTATTATTTCACTGATTTCACAAGTCCAAAAGAAGGCGTAGATTCGATGCTCGGTTATGCGCTCACAAATTCCAGAACGGGAAAAGCTGTCTATTATACAGGCAATATGGAGGAGTCCTATATGGATTCACAAGGTGCCTTGCAAATTATCGAGAAAAAATTTATAGAAAAGAAATGGGAAGGCAAAATGCCTATCATTTATAATTTCTATGGTGAAGCCAGCTGGTTAACGGGAGTGCTCGATTCCAATGGATTTTTACAAAATTATTTCATTGTATCTGCAGCCAATCCTGAAATCACTGCTTATGGATCTACACCTAACGAGGCCTTAAAGCTTTACAAAACGGCGCTTCAAAAAGGCGGTGGAACGGTCAATGGCACTTCTACGAGTGAAGAGAAGAAAGTAGATGGGAAAGTTGTCAGAGTCTATAAGGAAAAATCGGGTGAATATACCGTTGTTTCTTTCCTTCTGGACAACGGCCAAAGCTACAATATGTCCTCTGAAAAAGACCCTTTGATCATATACTTACAGGAAAATGATCAGGTTTCTGTTACGTACATGGATACCGGGGAAAACTTTTTACCTGTGAACAGTATTATTATAAAAAATTTACAATAATATATACTCAGTGAAAATAGATCATCCTCCCATTGGATTGATCTATTTTCTTTAAGTACGGTCATGCTCGCAGGAGGAATCTTAAGACCCCTTTAAATTATTGTTAAATATATAGTTAGAATTGTGTTAAACAGGGTAAATAAAGTTAGTCATAAATACTCATAATAGATAATGCTGACATATAAAGGAGGTCCTTTAAGTTAACGAGTATGACAAAAATGGGGATTGTTTGTAATTAGGAGCTTGTATAAGGGAAGTAAATTTCAAATTAATGAACTCATACTATAACAAAAATTTTGCCCATTCATGCTTACATGATCTAAAATCTTCCCGGCTGTTTCCATACATAAATCAGGAGTAAACTGTGAATCAGATTATTTTCAGATAATATATCGGAAGTACTTTCCATTTACAAAACTCTATATATTTTTTAGATTAAAGTAAGTATATACTGCTCTTTTTTGTTTCCCCACCCTTTATACCATCTATTTCTTTGCAATAAATACATGGAAATCTTATATTAATCTAATATTATTTGGAAAGTATTGATTGCAAAAAAACCGTATCTTTATATATACTCATAGAGATACATACATTCTGTCATAAGATTTAAAACTTCCCTTTTAACCCGCCCAAAATGGACATAGAGGGTTTTTAAACGTTACTTATATGAAGGAGGCTCATAATGAAGAGATTTTCAAAATTCACACTTTTAACAGCAATGGCTATTGTCATGATTGCTTCATTTATATTCCCTGCTTTAAACACAAAAGCAGAAGGAAAAAAATATGAGATTGCAACTGACATTACATTTGCCCCATTTGAATTCCAGGATACGAATGGCGAATTTGTCGGTATTGATATTGATTTACTTAATGCTATAGCTGAAAATCAAGGGTTTGAAGTAGAAATTAAACCGCTTGGATTTAATGCAGCTGTACAAGCGCTAGAGTCTAATCAAGTTGACGGCGTTATTGCCGGTATGAGTATAACAGACGAAAGAGAATTAAAATTTGATTTTTCCAAACCCTACTTCGAATCCGGTGTTGTAATGGCCGTTGACGAGGGTAATGAAGAGATTAAATCCTATGAAGATTTAAAGGGGAAAAAGGTAGCGATTAAAACAGGTACTGAAGGTGCCAGTTTTGCAGAGAGCATAAAAGATAAATATGGTTTCAAAACGGTAACCTTTGATGATTCCGCCAATATGTATGACGATGTGAAAACAGGTAACTCTTCAGCTGTTTTTGATGATTACCCTGTCCTTGCATACGGAGTTACACAAGGCAATGGTTTAGAAATTGTAACCGAAAAAGAATCCGGCGGCTCCTATGGATTTGCTGTCGCTAAAGGGCAAAATGCAGAATTGATTGAGCAATTCAATGCAGGTCTTGCCAACCTGAAAGAATCGGGCGAATATCAGGAAATCATGGATAAGTACTTAAAAGCAGAAAAAAGTACAGATACTGATAATGGTTTCTTTGGCCTATTAGAATCAAGCATGCCAAGTCTTTTAAAGGGTCTTCAAATGACTCTTATCCTGACTGTCGTGTCTCTTGTTATCGCATGTATACTGGGAATTATATTTGGTCTAATGCGCGTGTCCCATCTCAAAGTCTTAAGAGCAATTGGAGTCATTTATGTAGATATCTTTAGAGGAACTCCACTAATTGTTCAAGCATTCTTTATCTACTTTGGTATTCCTGCTGCGCTTGACTTCCGAATATCTGCCGTTGCTGCCGGTATTATTACTTTAAGCTTAAATGCCGGTGCCTACATGGCTGAAATTGTACGTGGTGGTATCGAATCAGTTGATAAAGGACAAATGGAAGCTGCTCGAAGCCTTGGCCTTCCTTATAAAAAAGCTATGGCAAAGGTTATCCTTCCACAAGCGATCCGTTTAATGATTCCATCTATCATTAACCAATTTATCATTACATTGAAGGATACCTCTATCCTATCCATCATTGGTATTAACGAATTAACTCAAAGCGGAAAAATCATTATTGCCAGAAACCTTGAGTCCTTCCAAATGTGGCTGATTGTAGGTTTTATCTACTTTATCATAATTATGATTTTAACTAAGGTATCAAACCGTATGGAAAGGAAGATCCAAAATGGGAAAGCTTAAAGTAAAAGGCTTAAAAAAATCATACGGGAAACTGGAAGTACTAAAAGAGATCAGTCTTGAAGTTAAAGAAGGCGAAGTTGTTTGTTTAATCGGCCCTTCCGGATCCGGTAAAAGTACTCTATTACGCTGCCTCAATTTACTTGAAGAAGTAAATGAAGGCGAAGTGACGATTGATAATAAAAATTTAACGGATAAGAATACAGACATCAATAAGGTCAGGGAAAACATCGGTATGGTATTCCAGCATTTCAATCTCTTCCCGCATATGACGGTGCTTGATAATATCACACTGGCTCCCATTGAGCTCAATAAAGCCACAAAAGAGGAAGCGAAAAAAACGGGTCTAAGACTATTGACTCGTGTTGGTCTTGAGGATAAAGCCAATGCTATGCCTGCTCAATTGTCTGGCGGCCAGAAACAACGTGTTGCGATTGCTCGAGCTCTTGCCATGAACCCTGACATCATGCTGTTTGATGAGCCTACGAGTGCACTAGACCCCGAAATGGTCGGTGAGGTTCTGAATGTTATTAAACAGCTTGCACAAGAGGGTATGACCATGGTGATTGTAACCCACGAAATGGGCTTTGCCCGTGAAGTAGCCGATCAGGTTATCTTTATGGATGGCGGTTATGTCGTCGAAAGGGGAACACCGGAAGAGATCTTCTCCAATCCGCAAAATGAACGTACTAAGGATTTCCTTGATAAAGTCTTATAAAAGTTAAGGGCACAGATTATAATCTGTGCCTTCTTTATTATATTTTTGATTTAAACGACCTTACAAAAATGCAAATATTCCAGAAAAATTTTCCCCATACACAAAAGGCTTAATTTATGTAGCAGCCCTACCATTTCACCCATCATAAGAAGCCAACCATGATCTTCGGAAGCCTAACGATCACCCCCACTCACAAGTTTGTTATAAACACTTCATCCATTCTTTACACGGTTTCTTAACCTGATCCTATTTATGCTCAGAGGGCTCCGATATTAATTATTCTGCTACTTTTGTTTTAATGTACTTTACATAAGGTCACATTCTCTACCTTACATAAAGCCATGAATATATTCATAAAAAGAGCCATTAGGTGCAAAATATACTTTATTA
>JAZUQD010000018.1:0-2148 GCA_045605505.1 Pradoshia sp. | reverse complement strand
TCAAGATAATATTCGGCGTGAGATGTTGAAGGTTCAGGATAGAGAAGGGAATCTTTCGATTGATTTGATTCGTCAAATTGCTGAGTATGGGAAAGGAAGATGTGGACACATCATCGTTGAAGGAATTCTGAATAAAGGTCGCTATGGTCAAATGTTAAATGACTTAATCCAGTTCTATGGTGGAAAGGCATATATCTATTATTTTGACTTGTCATTCGAAGAAACGGTGAAACGTCATCTTTCACGTCACAAAAAGGACGAGTTCGGTGTAGATTCATTACAAAAATGGTGGACTCCAAATGATTATTTGGATATCGAAAATGAAGTGAGAATAGCTGATCATATGTCACATACTGATATAGTGGATTTGATTTTAGCTCAACTGCAAGAGTGATAATGAGTGCGGGAGTTAACCTATAGAAGAATTTTAGGATAATCTGCTGTGAGAATGGGGGAAAAGTCTTGTGTGTCAAAGAAATAACCGACGATACTAGACAAAGGATTATTTCATTTTTCAAGGAACATTGGGGCAGTACTGAAATGGTGATTTCTTCGGGAGTTTTTAGTTGCGATACATTGGAGGGGTTCTTTATTGAGGAACATAACCAAATTATTGGGTTAGTTACATATATAATTCTAAAAAACGAAATTGAAATCATTTCTTTGGATAGCCTTCAAGAGGGCAAGGGGATCGGTTCAACATTGGTGGATAAAGTGGAAGATGTGGCGAAACAGAAAGCTCTTAAAGAAGTTAGTTTGATAACCACTAATGATAATCTAAATGCCTTGAAATTTTACCAAAAAAGAGGCTATCGAATTATAGAGGTAATTCCTAATGCTGTAAACGATGCACGAACAGTAAAACCATCTATTCCTTTAATAGGTTATAACGGAATCCCATTACAGGATGAAGTGAGATTAAGGAAATTAATCCGTTAGTTAGGAGTAGAGCAAGATGGAATTATTTTAAACTCATCCGATTGGAGAGGATAGCTTTGTATAAAGAAGAAATGGATGTAATCACTCATTATAAGAAATCAATTGAATTGGTGAATCAATTAAGAGGGTTAAGTGAAGATAAATGGAGAACTCCTATAGAAGAAGGAAAATGGACCATTGCTGAGATTATTGGACACCTGATTCCCTGGGATGAATTTGTGTTAAATCAACGCATTCCATATTTGTTTACTAAAGCTCAATTACCTGCCAGTCCAGATGCCGAACTTGTAAATCAACAAGCAGCGAAATTAAGTAGGTGCAGATCAATGGAGGAAACCATCGATTTATTCATTGACAGGAGGAATCGTCTTATAAAGGCGTTATCTGATTTACCAAGAGAGATATGGACAAAGGACCTATTTGTCAACAGGAAAAATATATCGCTCAATCTTTATTTTGAAGGATTAATAGAGCATGATGTTCATCATTTTAAACAAATACAAGGTGTATATTGATTTGGAGAAACGTATGATTTTAAGCTGTTTTGAAATTTTTAATGGAATAAGGAAAGGAACTATGTTAGGCGGAAGTGACTGGGATCCGCCAAATATTGAAAAAGAATGGGTATCATGAGTATGTCAAATTACGTTATCGCGATGATACGGAATAAATATACACAAGAATCAACGATAATCAGGCGCCGAACAATTTGTGTAAGAAATCCAGCTGATCCCTCAAAAAGAACTCTACCGTCAAACAAGAAAAAAACCCTTGATACACAAGGGTTTTCCGGTATGGAGCTAAGGGGATTCGAACCCCTGACCTCTTCGCTGCCAGCGAAGCATTCTCCCGCTGAACTATAGCCCCATAATAAGTGATAAAATTAGGTACAACCTTATTTTAACTAATTTAGTACGAATGTCAATCTTGTATGAATTATTTTTGCTGAATCTTCTAACTTAACCAAGCTTTAACGCAGGGTAAAATAAGGAGCAGGAAAGAAACTGTCTATGCTTCTTTCCTGCTCCTAATGATTAGGCATTTTCAATTTCAATGCTCATGACTCCATCGATAGTGGAAACGGAATAATAAACATCTGTAATTAGCCTTTTGCTGTCTATTGTGGTTCTTAAGCGAATTTGATGACTGTTAGTCAGATCTTTTATGCGAACAGACTTAATTGAAATCTCTTTTTGTTCAATTAAATTT
>JAZUQD010000017.1:0-4778 GCA_045605505.1 Pradoshia sp. | reverse complement strand
GATACATATTTATGAGAAGTTCCGTGGAAACCATATTTACGGATTCCGTATTCTTTATAATAGTCGTATGGCAAGCTGTACAGATAAGAGCTTTCAGGCATTGTTTGGTGGAATGCTGTATCGAAAACAGCAACCGCTGGTACGTTTGGCAATACTTCACGGAAAGCTCTGATACCAGTTGCGTTCGCACGGTTGTGAAGAGGCGCTAATTCAGCCAAGTCTTCAATTTGCTGTAATACTTCATCTGTAATAACAGCAGAATCCTTAAAGATTTCTCCGCCATGTACGATTCTGTGTCCAATTCCTTCAATTTCTTCAAGAGAATTGATGATTTTATATTCAGTAAGCTTTTCAAGCAAAAGCTTTACGGCAACAGAATGGTCAGGTATTTCTGTAACCATTGTTTTCTTTTCTCCATTTACCGTGATTGTAAAAATGGAGTCTTGAAGTCCGATTCTTTCTACAATCCCCTTTGTGATTACAGTTTCCTCAGGCATCTCAAATAATTGAAATTTTAAAGAGGAACTCCCAGCATTAATCGCGATTATTTTTGACATATATTCTCTGCTCCTTACATTTATGAATAGCATCGATGTTACACGGTAACTGCTTCTTTATATGTTCTCGATTCCAATTAAAACATTGAACAAGCGTTCTCGCAAGCCGAAATTACTTTGTTACCGTTTTCACAATAATATTATTTTATTTCAACTATTCTAACTTGTCAAAAAAATTAATGATGGTAAATGGTTGACTTTATTTACTTTTCTTCTTCTATCCATGCATCAATTTTCTTTAACATGGAAGCTGTCGCTTCTCGATCAGATAGTTTTGGCATATTGACGAGCAATACCTGTTTTGGTGCTTTTATATCATTCCCTTTTTTCTGCAGGATAAGAATACTTTTCGACGATTGCTTCGATTGGAATAAACTTTCAGGCAACTGGATCATTCCCTGAATAAATCCCTCTTCGCTAATAAATTGATGGAGCGCTTTAGCCTCTGACGTGTTGAAAAGATCGTTAGGAACTAAAAAGAATAAATAGGCCCCATCTTTGGAGTACATAAAGCTTTGTTCAATTAATAAATGATGAGCATAGGACATTCCATTTTCTGATTTCAATTTAAAATCAGCTGCTCGTTGATCGTTTGGATAATAACCGATAGGCAAATCACAAACAATTGCATCAGCAGGATTAATAAATAATGGTTGTAAGCTATCCTGATGCAAAAATTGGATAGGGTGCCCAATTAGATTAGCTCCGCAGTAGGCCAACCTTATTAACGTATCATCTACTTCAACACCTGTAGCATCTACTTCTTTTTTATCTAGTGTATTTAAAACAGAGAACAGAAGGTTGCCTGTTCCAACTGCCAAATCTGTTATGGATAATGATGCTTGTTTTTTTGTGAACTTTTCAAGCAGGTAAGCAAACAAGAATCCCAATGCATCTGGAGTCATTTGATGATTGGCCTGAACATTCGTTCTCATGGATTTCAACACGGCCAATTGCCAGCCTTTCCGGATATCCTCTTTACTAAATTGTTCTAAAGGCTTATCCTGATAGCTATTCTTCAATCGTTTGACTGCCAGTTCACTTAATTCCTCCTGAAGTACAGCATTATGGAACCAATTTTCACCTGTTTCCGCGATTGCTTCCATTTCAGTAATCCCAAGTTCGTCTTGTATTATCTTTGCAGTTGATGTTATTAATTCGTATATAGTTTCAACATTTGTTGTGATCATTATCATTTCCTCCAGCTTTTGCACATTTACTTTCCCCATTGTAGTATTACGTTTCCTAAAGAACAAGTCTAATCATTCATTAAACAAAGAAGACTGATCAATCGGCAAAAAAACGCCCCTTAATGTTAGAATATCTGTCTAACTTCAAGGGGCAGTTCATTGCTTCTATTTTAAAATTTATTTTGCTGTTTTTGCCGCTTCCAATGCCGCTTCATATTGCGGATGAGTAGTGCCTTCCGGAACATACTCCGCATAAGTTATTTTATTAGCGCTGTCGATAACGAAGACAGAACGTGCTAACAAACGTAATTCTTTCATCAATACTCCATATGCTTCTCCAAAAGAAGCATCACGGTGATCAGAAACAGTCATTACATTTTCCAAACCTGCTGCTGCACACCAGCGTTTTTGAGCAAAAGGAAGATCCATACTTACTGTCAATACTACAACATCTTCTAATTTTGCTGCCTCTTCATTGAATTTTCTAGTTTGCGCGTCACAAACGCCTGTATCCAAAGATGGTACGACACTAATAATTCTAATTTTCCCGTCTGTATCCTTTAAGGTTACCGGGGATAAGTCATTTGCCAACACTGTAAAATCTGGTGCAGAATCACCTACTTTTATTTCTTTACCCACTAAAGTAACCGGATTCCCTTTAAATGTTACTGTTGCCATACTAATTCCTCCTTAAATCCCGATATTTTCTCTTCCTTCTTAAGTATAGAGATATTCAGACTTTTTGTAAAAAAATAACCACATTCTATTAAGAAATGTGGTTACATTAAATTCTGATGAATAATCACATGAAACTGTTCCCAGCATCATCGGAAGAAGGATTCGATGAAGACTGATTGGAGTCATTTTTTTTATTGTTATCCCCCATCTTCGAAATCATCGATCCCACTTTGTCCATCGCAACCGGAGCAGACTCCAGTATTTTCTCGATTAGATGAGTGCTTTCATTTAGATGAAGCATTTTTACCCCTTGTGCATTAACAATCAGAAAAGCAATCGGTGTAATGGAAACCCCGCCTGCGCTTCCCCCGCCAAATGGATGACGATGCCCTTCGCCTCCAGCTCCCTGGCTGCCCCCACTGATATGATAGTCGCTGCCTCCGGCTGCATAGCCAAACCCAACCTTCGACACTGTCATAATCACACTGCCATCAGGAGTTTCTACGGGATCACCGATAATCGTATTAACATCAATCATACTTTTTAAATTTTCCATTGCTGAATTCATTAGGCCTTCAATTGGATGATTGGACATTTTAAAACCTCCTGCATTTTTTGCATTAGTATTTTTCATTTTCTTAGCAATAAACGTGCCAGCTTCCAACCTGCATGTATAGTTTTCGCCATTCGCAGCTGAGCTATGCATTCTATTTTAGTTTCAAATGGTTTCTTGACCGAAAAATGCGGAATAATATCAATTTTAGGATGTACCATTAATAAAAAATATTCGCTGATGATGGCGATCATCCCACCAGATAGGCTCCATAATGCACCGGTTGCCAGTGCTGTAGTGGATGCCTCTCCAGTACCGTAATGAATGTCCATTTGTAAATCTGTTATTTGTATTTTTGAAGTGATTCTTTTTGTAGCTAGTTGATAGCCTTTCAATTGTGAGAGCATATCCTTTAAATGTTGAAATGCAGCTTGAACATCCTCCATAGATAAGGATTCTGAATTAGTAAAGGATGTTTGCTTATGTTGGCGATAGGTACTTTCTTGGTAAGAGGAAGGTTCGTATTTTTCATCAGGCAGCTGTATCTCTTTAGAATAACTAATTAGCCCTTTCCATAATCGAATTTTAATAATAGCCCTGTCTTTTTCCTGATTGTGATAATAGTTAATATGTATCGTTACTTTCGATAATAAAAAGATGGATATAAGGATTAGCACAACCAAACCAATCAGTAATAAAAGCTTCATCGTTTATATCCCTCCCAATACGTTATCAAACATGCAGTATGGTCAAGAATGACAGCTTTTAAACGTCCCTCCCTCTATTTTTTCACTCAGGCAGCAAAAAAGACCCCCTTTATAAAAAAAGGAGTCTCAGATTGTAGACATAAGGAATTCAATTCATTTGCGTATGTTTAGGCTACATTCTAAGTCATCACTTTGGTAAATAATAGCTATCTAATATTATAGAAAACAGAAGATTTCCGTCTTATACCTTGGGAACTCCTTATAACGCAGTGACCTATTTTCTGCAGAATGGGCGAGACTCCTGCGGGAAAAACAAGCGTATCAAGACCCCAGCGCAGAGCGCGAGGAGGCTTGATGCTTGCCCGCGGAAAGCGAACCCATTCTGTAGAAAATAGCGTTAACCGATGAGAACTCTGAAAACAAAAAACTGCAGACAAGGTCCTCTAAGATCTGGACTTTGTCTACAGTCTGAGACCCTTTCTTAAAAGTGAGGAGTCTTTTAAATCTTACTGTTATTTATTACGCGCTTCTAACACAACCACCGTATCACTGAACATATCATGAAAGCCCTGCTTTTTAGGATTGAAGGCAATAACGATATAACCAAGCATAAGCACTGCGGAGATATATCGGCCAATCCATTCTCTAAAGATTATCGTTTTCCAATCTAAAGGCGTTCCAACCAGCGACACCACCTTTAAACCCATAACCATTTTCCCAAGAGTTTGGGCTAAAAATTTAGAAGTTAGAATAAAATAACCAAAAAATACAATAGAATCAACAATGGTATAGGCTGAGAAGATACCCGTATCATCCATAGAAATATCAAGCAACCTGAAAATCGGATTAATAAATAGTCGACTTATACTGCCTATTACAATAAGATCGATGAGATAGGCCCAAAATCTCATCCAAAAACCCGCACGTTGATGATTTAGAACAGAGTCAGGAGGCTGTATCTGTTCGTCTAAAGTCAGTTCTTCTTGATAATCTTCCATTTTCCACCCTCCTTAATTCGCAGAATATAAATACATCATCCGTGGCGATTGATTTTCAGTCATTAACCCTTTAATCGTGCTTACCTCATCATTAG
>JAZUQD010000016.1:0-4804 GCA_045605505.1 Pradoshia sp. | reverse complement strand
CTCATCTTTCTTATCTTGTTCTCTGCTCTTCTCTGAAACAAAATGACTGTTCTTTTCTGTTTTATCCTGCTGATTTAATTTACCTTGATTTGCTGTTTCATGATCCTTTTCTATCATTGTATGATACGCGGCGTAAATGACTCCTCCAACTAATAAAACAGCTATCAAACTCAATATGAATCTCTTCAATACATTGCGGTTCTTCTTTGGCTGTTTCATGATTCTGTTTTAGTACTTAGCTTGGAAAGTTTTGCTTTGCTTAAACACCAATTTCCATTTTCCTTCACTAAATACCAGTCCCCTCCCCACTCTTGGACTAAAGTTGTGCCATCTTCATTATTATCGTAAGAGGTTATCTCGACATATGCTACGGCTGTGTCGGAATTCACTTCTGTTACATTTAAAACATTTACTTGATCTGCCTGATTAGCTTTCAATCCTTTTGACCAATCACTTAGGGATAGCTCACTACGTTTTTCAGAGGAAAATAAGTTATAGGCTGCTTCGAAATTATCATTAGTAATATTTTGATAATGAGAATAGATAACACTTTCTATTTGGGAAGCTTCCGCCTTTTCGTCTACTTTATCAGATTCTTCCTCAGTACTTTTTTTGTTATCCTCTGCAACGTCTTCTTCAGCACTTGTTTCATTGTCTTCTGAATTTTCCTCAGAAGCATATAAATCTTCTTCTTCAAAATAAAGTTCAACACCATATATTCCGTCTTTGATAGTGACTGTATCTGATTTGATCGTTTTCTTTCCTGATTTCATTTCAGCATGTACTTTAACCGATCCATCCAGTGCAACGGGTCCAAAGCTATCTATTTCTTTAAGGGTCTTTTTGGTGCTCTTTCCATTTACAAATAGAGTCGCATCCTCTTCATTTGTATAGATCGTAAAGAAGTAGTCTGACCAATTAAACTTCACGGATGTTGTACGATCTTCTAAACTGGAGTCACTAAATGCCATACTCTGTGATACTTTGCCATAGTCCCCATTAATTGTGGCCTTTATTGTATGTTCACCTGGTAAAAATGGACCAATTGTTTTTTCTTGATCTTCAGTAACATTGCCCAATTCTTCTTCATCCACTTCAATTATCGTATTTTCATAGTTTGAGATTACATTCACATAGTAGGGCTTAACTTCAATTACATAATGATCGAAAATGCCCCATTTCTTCCCATTTGCTTTAAGATTGGCTATTGCGCTTAATTCAGACGAATCTTTGGAAGAAGCCACTTTCTTTTTATAATAATTAGCTTCTGTTTTGAGGTTAGTATATAAGTCTGAGTATATTTTGGGATTATTATGTAGATCGTTAATGAATATTTCAGTTTGCTTGTCTGTCACTTTCATCTCCCGTTGTCCATCATTAAGATATGTTTTAACTTTATGGACATCTTTAGTATCTATTGCGTTGGTAAAGTCCTCAAATACCTTATCAGGAGAATAATATATTTTATCAAAATAATAATAAGTGCCAGTCAATAGTATAAAAATAAGTAAAGCAATTATCCATTTAAGATTTGTTCGCTTACTTCTACCATGAGAATTACGCGTGTCTCTTTCGGCAGGTTCTGTAATAGCCGAAGTTGTAGTCATTTCTTTTTCAACCGGTTTAGAAACAGTGCCAGACCTTGTAACTGGATTTCCACATTCTTTGCAAAAATGTGCTTCGTCTTTCAATTCAGCTCCACAATTCTTACAATAACGCATTTGTCTATCACTCCCTTTTTTGCAATTTCAAAATATTTTTTCAACTCATATTATACCTTTCAGAAGTAGATGGATAAACCATTTTATTATTCTAAAATATGATTTTTTCACTTTAGTACAATCTGTTTAATAACGATACAATCGGGTAGATAATCTAACATACACATTACTAAAATTGGAGGGATTGACCAATGGCTACTAAGGATCTTGCTATGCATGAAAAGTTAGAAGTTCATGAAATATTATTATTTAAAACATCTTGTGTGAAAAAAAGTACAGCAATGTTGGAACTTGTCGAAGATAAAGATTTAAAGAAACTATTAAAGGAAGATATCGAGGCATCTACTAACGCTGTTAAAGAACTTTCAAAAATTTTAGAAAAAGCATAAAAAGGAGGATAAACATGACTACTAAAACAGAAAAGTTAAACACTCTGAAAGATATCATTGATGACAAGGCGATTGCAACAGACCTATTATTATCTTCCAAAGCGGGAGTTAGATCATTGGCAATTGCTATCACTGAAACGGCTACTCCAGCGGTTAAAAAGGCATTAAGAAAAGAGCTCGATATTGCAATTGATTTACACGATAAAATCGCTCAATATATGATTGAAAAAGAGATGTATCATGCCTATGATATTAAAGAGCAAGTTGCCCAAGATCTTAAAAATGCAGATGAAGCTGTAAATATAGGCAAGTAATTAGGAATCTAATATTAATTTTAAATTCGATTTAACGCTCAAAGCCGATTGTTAGCCCAATCGGCTTTTTTTATAAAAAATTTGTCATAAGGGACATATAAATAGGCATCTACATCCTTATAATAAAGTTGTAGGATATATATACAAGATTATGAACACAGAAACCTTCTTTTATCCCCTAAATCATACGACAACAAGGCATGCAGAGTTGCACTTATCCTCTATAAAATATACGAATACCTTTGTATGAGTACAGAAAATTCACTTCTATTTATATTAAAGTTCTTATATATGGCCAAACACCTATTCAATGTTTCAGTAATATCCTATTTTGAAAATAAATTTTAAGGTGTGAGGGAATGTTTTACCATATAAAAGAACTTCAATATCATGCGAAACCTGATAGACCTGATCCATTATTTGCAAAACAATTACAGGAAGTCTTAGGTGGGCAATTCGGAGAAATTTCAGTCGCTCTGCAGTATCTATTCCAGGGCTGGAGTGTAAGAGGTAATGGGAAATACAAAGATTTATTAATGGATACTGGTACCGAAGAACTGGCGCATATAGAGATGCTTGCCACAATGATTGCACGGTTACTGGATGGTGCTCCTGTTGGCGATTTAGAGGTTGCTGCAAAAGATCCCGTCATCGGTGCTATTCTAGGCGGGATGAATCCGCAACATGCTATCGTTTCTGGTCTTGGGGCAATGCCAGCCGACAGCGTAGGAAACCGCTGGACTGCTGACTTCATTATAGCCAGCGGGAATTTATTAGCAGATTTCAGAGCAAACTTAAATGCAGAGTCACAAGGGCGACTTCAAGCAGTTAGATTATACGAAGCAACTACCGATCGTGGCGTAAAGGATATGTTATCCTGGTTGATTGCGCGTGATACAATGCATCAAAATCAATGGATTGCTGCTATTCAAGAGCTAGAGGAAAAAGAAAATATTGTCGTACCAAGTACCTTCCCGCGAAATCTTGAAAAACGAGAAGTATCCCATGTGTTATTTAATTTTTCAAGAGGTAATGAAAGTGCTACAGGCAGATGGGCAAATGGCCCAAGTATTGATGGAGAAGGCACCTTCCAATTCGTCGAAAACCCTCAGCCTTTGGCCAAAAAACCAGTTTTAAAACCTGCTCCTTCTTATATTCATGATACATTACCGTCCATTATTAAACAGGATCAGATTCCGCCTAATTATTGTTGAAATACGAGATGATACTTTAAAAATATCAATTGAAAAACAGTAAAAAAACTGCCAGTCAATTTGACTGGCAGTTTTTTTAATTCTATCTATTAATAAGGATCAGCCTCATGGCTTTTCTTCACAGCATCTTTTGTTGCTTCCATTGCTGCAGAAGTACCTTGACCAAATCTTGTTTTACCTGCTTCACGACCTGGTACAGTAGGTTCTTCTTTCATTTCTGCTAATTCTTTCATCTTCATATCGATGCCTTCTCTTACACGGCGTCCATACTCTTCGTCAGCTAAAGTGAAGTGTTCAACCATAGCATCTTGAATTCGTTTATCACAGATCGCAAGTGCATTAGAAAGGTTTTTAATCAATTCATCGCGTTCCCAATCTTCAAAGCTGCGATATGTCTCACCAGCTTGACCAAAGTTATTAGGACGATCAATTGGCTCACTCATTACGGCAGCATTATAAGTTGGACGGTGTTGTGGACGATCTTCCTTGCTTGCTTCCTGGAATCCGCCAACCATAGATGGCTCATAATTAATATGTGGATTATCTCCAGATTCTCTTGGATCACGAGTGTCCATTTGACCGCGATGCTGATTAGTGCGAACAGGAACTTTCGGCGCGTTTACTGGTAATTTAAGATAGTTAGGTCCTACACGATAACGCTGTGTATCAGAGTATGAGAACGTACGTCCTTGCAACATTTTATCGTCAGAGAAGTCCATACCATCAACAAGAACTCCAGTACCGAAAGCAGCTTGTTCAATTTCAGCATGGTAATCGACCGGATTACGATCTAATACCATTTTACCAACCGGTAACCAAGGGAACTTGTCCTCTGGCCATAGTTTTGTATCATCAAGCGGATCAAAATCAAGTTCTGGATGATAGTCATCCTCCATGATTTGTACATATAGCTCCCATTCAGGATATTCTCCGCGTTCAATTGATTCATATAAATCTTGTGTTGCATGAGCAGTTGTTTTAGCTTGGATAGCATCTGCATCTTCCTGAGTCAAGTTGCGGATACCTTGTTTAGGCTCCCAGTGATATTTTACTAGCACTGCCTCGCCTTTATCATTTACCCATTTATATGTGTTTACCCCTGATCCCTGCATGTGGCGGTATGTAGCTGGAATACCCCATGGAGAGAATAAGAATGTAATCATATG
>JAZUQD010000015.1:0-3467 GCA_045605505.1 Pradoshia sp. | reverse complement strand
ACTGAGTGCTGAGGCAGCAATATTAATAGATGCAACCAGTGGGAAAATTCTTTACGAAAAAAATTCGGACAAGGTGCTTGGTGTAGCATCCATGTCTAAGATGATGACAGAATATCTTGTATTAGAAGCAATTGAAAAAGGTAAATTGAAATGGGATCAAACTGTTACAATTGACGAATATGTACATAAACTTTCAGCAGCTCCCGGTTTATCAAATATAGGTTTAACACAAGGTGAAACTTATACTGTTAAAGAGTTATACGAGGCAATGGCCATATTCTCAGGTAACGCTGCTACAGTAGCACTGGCACAAGTGGTTGGCGGCACTGAAAAGAATTTCGTGAAATTAATGAATGAAAAAGCGGAAGAGTTGGGTTTGAAGGACTATAAATTCGTTAACTCATCCGGTTTAAATAACTCAAGTCTGCTTGGACAACATCCTGCAGGTGATGAGAATGATGAAAACCTTATGTCAGCACGTGCAACTGCTAAGTTGGCTTATCATCTAGTTACAGACTATCCTGAAGTGATAGATACGGCTAAACAGCCTGAATTAAATTTTAAAGATGGCAAAACATATAAAAATTTCAACTGGATGCTGCCGGGCTTGATAGCAGAATATAACGGCGTAGACGGATTGAAAACCGGTTCCACAGAATTTGCCGGCAACTGTTTTACGGCAACTGCTGAAAGAGACGGGAAAAGATATATATCAGTAGTAATGAAAACTGACAGCAAAATGTCACGCTTTACAGAAACGAAAAAAGTACTTGATTATGCTTTTACTAACTTCTCTGAAGAGGAAATTGTGAAAAAAGGATATCAAGTTAAAGGTCAAAAAACATTACCTGTTACAAAAGGGAAAGAAAAATCCGTAGCTATCAAGACTAATGAGGCAATTAATCTTGTTGTAAAAAATGGCGAGACTGAAAATCTTAAAACAAAGCTTGTGTTAGATAAGGATAAGCTTGATGAAGATGGCAATCTTGTAGCTCCTGTGAAAAAGGGAGATAAAGTTGGGTATTTAACTCTTGAATCTGATGATAGTGACCTAGGCTTCCTGACAGAGGAAGGGCAAAAAAATATCAGTGTTGATGTTGTAGCTGCTGAAACTGTTGAAAAGTCGAATTGGTTTGTACTTTCTATGAGAGCTATTGGTGGTTTCTTCGGTGACATGTGGAGTGGAATCACTGGAGCAGTTAAAGGTCTATTCTAATTTTTTTATTTTTCATTTGAATATAGATAGACGAAAAGTGTATGATAGTTAATACAATAATATAAATAAACAGCGTTGATGAGAACTAGTAAGCAGACTAGAGTATCTTAAGAGAGCCAGTGGGTGGTGTAAACTGGTGATAATCGTCTGGTGAATCCATCTCGGAGCAGGTTATTGAAATCATGTTTGAGAGTAAGTATCCTCGGTTTAAAAGCCGTTATCTTATGAGGTGGAAGGCATTTATATTTTATGTCTTTAACTAGGGTGGCAACGCGGATATAACTTCCGTCCCTTTTAGGGACGGGAGTTTTTTGTGTTTTTATAAAAAAGAAGGAGGAATAGAAGATGCTTGATGTAAAACTATTAAGGGCTAATCTTGAGGAAATTAAGGAAAAGTTGCAACACCGTGGAGAAGATTTAAATGATCTTGATAAATTTGAGGATCTCGATAAACGACGCAGAGAGTTAATAGTTGAAACTGAACAATTAAAGAGTAGAAGAAATGAAGTTTCTCAACAAATTGCTCTGTTGAAAAAAGAGAAAAAAGATGCAGATTCTTTAATTGTTGAAATGAGAGAAGTTGGCGAAAAAATTAAAGGCTTCGATCAGGAACTACGTGCAATTGAAGAAGAACTCGACATGATTATGATGACTATTCCTAACATTCCACATGAAAGTGTACCTGTTGGGGATTCTGAAGATGAAAATGTTGAAGCGCGTAAATGGGGAGAAGTGCGAGATTTTGGTTTCGAGCCAAAACCACATTGGGAAATCGCTACTGATTTAGGAATCATTGATTTTGAACGTGCCGGAAAGGTAACTGGCAGCCGTTTTGTTTTCTATAAAGGATTAGGTGCAAGGCTTGAGCGTGCGCTGGCAAGCTTTATGCTAGATTTACATGTTGAAGAACATGGCTACACAGAGATGCTTCCACCATATATGGTTAATCGTGCGAGTATGACTGGTACCGGGCAATTACCAAAGTTTGAAGAGGATGCTTTCCTAATTAACAGTGAAGATTATTTCTTGATCCCAACTGCTGAAGTGCCAGTTACGAATTATCATCGTGATGAGATTCTTTCTGCGGAAGATTTGCCGATCAGCTATGCAGCCTACAGCGCTTGCTTTAGATCTGAGGCAGGATCTGCCGGGCGTGATACACGTGGTTTAATTCGTCAGCATCAATTTAATAAAGTAGAGCTTGTGAAATTTGTAAAGCCAGAAGATTCTTATGATGAATTGGAAAAACTGACTGGTCATGCTGAAAAAGTATTGCAATTGCTTGGACTTCCGTATCGAGTATTAAAAATGTGTACGGCTGACCTTGGTTTCACGGCTGCAAAGAAATATGACTTGGAGGTTTGGATTCCAAGCTATGAGACTTATCGTGAGATTTCTTCTTGCAGTAATTTTGAAGCGTTCCAGGCTCGTCGTGCCAATATCCGCTTCCGCAGAGATATAAATGCTAAGCCAGAGCATGTTCACACATTAAACGGTTCTGGACTTGCAATTGGGCGTACCATTGCCGCTATCCTAGAAAATTATCAGCAGGAAGATGGTTCTGTGTTAATTCCGGAAGCTCTTCAACCGTATATGGGCGGTAAAAAAGTTATTACGAAATCATAAACGTCCAGTTGTAGGGAGTGCGCTTCCTTGACAACAACTTTTGGGAAGAGTATTCTCAATGTTGTTGTGATGGGGGAGTACCCAAGTCCGGCTGAAGGGACCGGTTTCGAAAGCCGGGAGGCGGTTCATGCCGCGCGGGGGTTCAAATCCCTCCTCCTCCGCCAAACAATCCGGTATACGAATAATAGATGAATATGATATAAAGATAAAACAGAACGAAGGGGTATCTTAGAAGTCATTATATGACTGATGGATACCCCTTTTTTTGTAGTATTTTTGATAATCTCCGTAAAAAAAAGCGATACGTAAATGTATCGCTTTTTAAAATGCTTTCTTCAATTTGCCGGATTGTTGAATTTGTTCTGATATACGTTCCAGAATATCATGAACAGCATCTGGATCTTCATTTAAATCGTAATCATTAATATTTAAACGCAATATTGGGCAAGCATTAAAGGAATTAATCCACTTTTCATATCTTCCGTGCATTTCTTCCCAATATTCTACAGGAGTTTGTTGCTCCATCTCCCTACCCCGCAATTGAATACGTTTAAGAATATCATCCAGGGAACCTTCCAGATAAATAAGTAAATCTGGATGTGGGAAATATGGAGTCATCACCATA
>JAZUQD010000014.1:0-7971 GCA_045605505.1 Pradoshia sp. | reverse complement strand
TCACGTATCCATCCAACTCACTTAGCAAATTTTGGGGCAAGCGTATTAGAATTTCCGTAGTTGCACTGGACTCAGACACAGGCAAACACCTCCACCATCACTACAAACCACATAGTTCTTTACTATTATATCTTACCATTAATACTTCTGCATGCAAAGGTGTCTAGTACATTTCTTACTTATTATGAGGCTAAATAGATGTTCTTTATTCATTATTCATGCACAAATGTGCTAAATAATCAATACCGGAATAGTTGGTTTACTGTTTCAACTATTAAATCATCCCGTTTATAAACCCGAGGAATTCGACTTGATAATTGACAAACCACCTCATAGTTAATCGTTTCTAGTTTTTGGGCAATCTCATCTGCCGTAATCATCTCATCACCATCGGACCCGATGAGAGTAACTATCGTATCTTCCGGAACAAACTGATCTAATTTCACCATGCATTGATCCATGCAAATCCGCCCTACAATAGGTGCTCGCTTTTCTTTAATCAGTACAGATTGACCTGATAGTTTTCTTATCCATCCATCAGCATATCCAATAGGTAGTGTTGCAATCCACTCTGGTTCCTCCGCCACATATGTTGCACCGTACCCAACCGTATCCCCTTTTGAAATCTTCTTGATTTGCTTCACTTTCGTATATAGAGATAAGGCAGGCTTTAATGACACAGGTAATTGATCCTTTATTTCCGGAGATGGGCTTAAGCCATACATGGAAATACCAAGCCTCACTGTATTGAAATAAGCTTCAGGATATCGCATAGCTGCCGCACTATTACTAGTATGAATAAAAGGCGGCAAGTATTCCATACTATCAAGAATCTCATTGAATTTCAACAATTGCTTTTGCGTTTTTCTTAAATCAAGTTCATCCGCAGTAGAAAAATGAGTAAACACACCTTCCAGATGGATATGACTCTGATGTTTGAGGATATATTCAATTTCTTTCATCTCTTGTTTACTTCTAATCCCAAGCCTACCCATACCAGTATCAATTTTCACATGTATATTTAATGGTTGCGCACTTTTTTCTTCCTGTAAATATTCAACAGCTTTCCCTATCCAATCGATATCATGTACAGTTAAAGAAATATTGTACTGTACTGCAACCTTTGCATCTCTAGCCCCAGTGGAACCAAGCACTAATATAGGAGCCTTTATTCCTGCCTGGCGCAACCGGATTGCCTCATCAAGAAAAGCTACCGCCAAACTTGTTGCTCCCGCACCCAGGGCAGTCTCAGCCACTTGTCTATCACCATGACCATAAGCATTTGCTTTTACAACTGCCATGATATTAGTAGTAGAAGGTAAGTGTTGTCTAAATTGTTCGACATTATGATGTATATGATCTAAATTTATTTCTACCCAAGTATCTCTATACGATAATTGACTATTTTTCATATGAGGTTGACCTTCCTTTAGATGTTTATACTTTGATTATTCCCCTTAACGAAAAGATAGTCAATTCATACCTGAAGAAATCCAAAAGAAAATAGGCCTGTATCTGTAACAGGCCTATTTCTCTATTTCTCTGCAGTTTCCTGTACAGATCGTGCGATCATAACCATCTCATCTGTTGAGAGATTCTTTGCTGCCAGCATAAAGTCTATTCCTTCATAAGACCAGGAAATTGAATTCTCTGTCATATTCCCAATTGTAAATCCTAAATCTACAGGCTCACCTTCCGCTGTTGTAACTGCTGCTTCTTTAACAATTTTCGATTTGTTTTCAATTAAGGTATATTCTTTCTTATCGCCCACAAATGTCAGAATAGCTCTCTTTCCATCCTCAGATTTAATTGTTTTCTCACCTGCAGGTTCCACTCCCTGAATTTCAGCAGTCGGGTATTGAACTTCGAACTCAATCTCTTCTTCCGAAGACATGACTGGCACTTCCAGTTGTGCCCCTGTCATATTCTTTTTCACATCGAAGTCACCATTGCCGTAGTTAGGATTAAACTTTGTTTGCTCAAATTCCACCTGAACTAACGTATTGCGATCAGAATCCATTACTTCCACACTTCTCGGTTCCAGTGTTTTTCGATCGAATTCCACGACTTGCAATGGTAACATTTTATTATTTTGATACCGCGTTTTTGTTTCAAACACATAACTATCTTCTGTGGCTTTAAAACTTGCATCCTTATCTACAGAGACATCTGTGATTAAGGATTCGTACAGATAAGCCTGGGAGCTGTTTTTTGGCCATTCGCTTTGAAATTTGAAGCTTTTATTAAGCGCAGGAGTTAACACAAATACCCCTTCTTGATTTCGCAGGATGATCTGACTTTGATCCTTTTGGGCATTTTTTAAGTTTACACGGTAGTTGGATGGCGATTGGTACCATACTTCCACATCATATACTTGCGGTTCTGTCCCCATTTTCAAGGTCATTTTTGCATCAGCCTTGTATCCCTTTAAATCATTCATCTTTTTCGTAAGTGCATCCACAACATCTGTTTGTGATTTTTCTCCGCAGCCTGCCAAGACCAACATAAATCCCATTGTCAGCATTAGCATCATTAACCTCTTCAAGATCTCATCCCCTTTTAACAGTAGTAAGTAAAAGGGAGAGGAAAAGGCAATCAGGTTTCGTCCGTTCAAGTCTCACATTAATGCCTGGGCATTTTCGGATAGATTCGTTCAAAACAGGTAGTAAGTCTGCTATTCTTAATTTAATGCATATCTGTTATTTAAACGACTGCTACGGCGAGTTTTATCCAAACAAAATGCGGTAGTAAACTTCCAAAACAAGGCCTTGTCTCTCCTATTCGCTACTTGAATATATGAGACAATCCTTCTGATTATGTGCTGGTGTTGGACAAACAATTTATTTTTACAGTTCTTCCAATATAACCTGGGCAGCTGCATATTGTTTAGTATGGGTAATACTCACATGCGCCTTCATCCCAAATGGATGTTGAATAACGGGTTTACCATTGCGGTCTGGTACGATGCTTATATCTTGGAATGATAGTTTTTCACCAATACCTGTTCCATACGCTTTAGAAAAAGCCTCTTTGGCAGAAAATCTACCGGCAAACCATTCTATTTTCCGATTTTCACTCAATGACGAGAAGTATTTTTCCTCATCTGCTGTAAGTATACGCTTCACGAATTTCGGCTTTCGTTCAAGTATATTTTTCACTCTCTCAAGTTCAATAATATCGATGCCCATTCCAACAATCATTGGTTTTCACGCTCCAATTTTTATGGTGATCTGTATTTCTATCACACTCCATTATAAATGAATTACCAAATCTTTTATGTAAGGATGATGTCTTTTGTTCACGCGTACTGAAAGTTTCAAGCAATTCCTCCGTTATTATCCAGGAGTAAGTGTTTTAACAGGCATTTGTATAGCCCTTTATATTATTACCTTTTTACCGCTATTTCCTGGCAGAGATCTCTACACTTTATTAAGCGGGGTTAATTTCTTCATAGCAGAGGGCCAATATTGGAGATTGGTTACGCCAATTTTTCTCCATGTTGGGTTCTCCCATTTATTATTCAACTGCTTTTCCTTAATCATTATTGGTCCAGGTTTGGAACAAATTTTGGGAACATCTAAATTCATTTTATTTTTTATGCTCTCCGGCATTTTAGCCAATCTGTTTACCTTCTTCGCAGAGCCTCTGATGTATGCTCACGTTGGAGCCAGCGGTTCTATTTATGGCTTGTTTGGATGTTACGCGTATATTATCTTTTTTAGAAAAGACTTAATCTCACCTCAAAATTCACAAACCATTTTAGCTTTGATTATCATTGGTGTCGTGATGTCTTTTTTTCAATCATCCATTAACATTACTGGGCATATCGGCGGTCTTATCATAGGTTTCGCATTAGCCTGGTTGCTAGTAACCAATCGAAAATTGACATAAAAGTATTTCCTATATAGGAAATAATAACTATAATAGGATATAGTATAGGAATGTTACAGAGAGTAGGTAGAGGATAATGGATTTAGCATTTAAGGAATTGGAATATTTGATTCCTCCCCCCATACAAGGAAAAGGCCAAGAATGCCTTACTTTTACGATCCCAGATTGGGTAACATTATCGGACAACTTCTCCCTTAAGACTTATGAAGAGTATCATCCAATATATGTCATGAAAGCTATGGCTTCTTGTTCATTACAAAATGAAAAGGAAGCCTTCAAATTGGTTAGTTCCTATTATCGCAAATGTACGTGCGGAATGGTTCAAAAGCTTCTCATCCTTGAATATTTATTACGGTTGGGGTGTATCGAATGGATTAAACGATTACTATTGGAGGATACTTCAGATCCTGAAAATGATGAATTGAGAAAGGTATTTTCCATTTATATTGCCCAGGCAGAAACTCAGACTGATGACATCGAGCTCATTGATCAAGCATTCAATATGTCATCAAGCTGCCTGGAAATAAATATAGCCTCCATCATTTCCCATCTATATGGGATTAGCCGATTACGTTTGCAAGAGCCCTTCACCAAGCTAATAAAAGCAGTTGAATCGATGCTTTTATTATGTAAGAATCAAGATTTGTTAACGATTTTTAAAATACAACTTGGGGAAATGTATTTGGTTTCTATATTATGCCGCAATACAGATCCCAAGCATGTACGAAATGCCTGTCAACTGTATTATGATAAAAAGGATTTATTACATCAATTTCCCACTCTGGAGATATCCTTGTGTCATATTCTAGCCCATTCATATATGTTTGAAAGCTTTATGATTGCAAAAGCATGGATAATGAAAGGCAGGGCCTTAACAAAAAATGTACATCCACAACGGAGGCAATTTATAGAGTCTTCTCTTAATAGTTCATTAGATATATTTAGAAGCTTATGGCAAAGGGAATTGGATATTCCACCAGCATCTCCATCTGAAAAAGCTCATCGTTTTATGGTCACTGGTAATACAGATGTAGGAACTCGACTCTTGGACTCCTTACACTCCGAGAAAGGTTCACTGACCTTTTTCGAACATTATTATTTAGCCATTGGCAAAGATTCTAATGCTCTGCGTGAGGTTCAACTTCTTTTCTTACACAGCCGTAATTACTATTATGCTAAGCTTATCGATTTTCGCCTTACAGAGGGTCATAAGAAAACGTAGCCCCACTTAAAATCGTAAAATCATTCAGCGATTGCAAACCTTCCATCATCTTAAATACAGCAAAATCTTTATACTTCGCTTCCAACATGCAATCAATTTGACTGGCTTGACCATTATTTCCTTTTACTAATTCAATTACTTCTTCTATTTGCACATGATCAGCATGTGCTTTTTTATTTTTCGCCTCTTTAGGGGAGGAAAGATGGACTTTAACCGGTAGCTTCGAGTTAGACCAAGTCTGTACAATTCTTGGCCATTGCTCTTTCCAACCACCATGGTTATTAATTTTATGATGGTGTAAATCAAAGACCATGGGAATCAACAGTTTTTCACATAGATAGAGGGTATCATGGATATTAAATAACGTATCATCATTTTCCAGTATAATCATTTCCTGTAGGTCAACGGGAATATATCCCCAATTATAAATAAATTGTTCCAGTGCTTGTTCCTTATTTTGATATAATCCTCCAACATGTAAAACGCACCTATGTTTCGGCTCCAATCCAAATGCTTTCAGCAATTGATGATGCATCCTCAACGTCTTAATAGACGCCTTTAATATATTTTTATCCTCACTATTCAAAACCACAAAATGATCCGGATGAAAATCAATTCTCATATCTGGATGTTTTTCAAGATAATCTTTAATGGCTCTGGTTTCATCTATTATACTCTCCATGTACTTCCAATCTTTTAATTCCGGATGATTGGCCAGCGGTATTAATTTTGAGGAAAACCGAAAGAATTTGATTCCATTTGCTTCATTGTGTATTAGCAAACGAAGGCAATTTTTCAGATTGGTTTTTGCGATTTTTTCTAACCTTCTTATAGCTGCCTCCCTATCTGCCAACTTGCTGAATTGTGCATAGGTCATCGTTTTAGAAGGGGACGCATTTTTCAATTCCATACTCATTGCTACATAACCCAAACGAACGAACGTCATGATTCCTTTCGCCTCCTTTTTCTTATTATGAACAAAGGAAGCAAGTAAAACACAAAAAGGGCAAATCCTCATTAAGTGAGGACTTGCCCTTCTATGATTACTTATTTACTTGTGTTTTTCGGTTTGGAGTTTGAGTAGGACTTTCTACGTCCATTTTGATTGCTGCTGCGTTTTCTGTCTCCACCGCCGCGGCTATCTCTGTCTCCACCTCTGTTATATGGACGTTTTCCGCCACCTTTTCCACCTTTGTAAGAACCCTCTTTACGGAAAGGTAGTGGTTTCTCTTCTGAAATATTTACAGGCTTTTCATCCGGCTCTCTAATGAATAATTTCAATGCAGCTGCAACTAATTCCTCTGCACTTTGATCATTCAACATTTCTTTAGCCAACGGAAGATAAGCTGTTAAGTCTTCAGAAGAAACAACATTGTACAATTTTTCTCTAACTGTTTTTTGTTGTCCTTCTAACGCATCTGTAACAGTCGGAGCTTTCATACGTTCCATTTTCTTTTTAGTAGTACGTTCAACTACTTCAAGATAAGACATTTCACGAGGAGTTACGAATGTAATAGCCATTCCTTCTTTACCCGCTCTTCCTGTACGTCCAATACGGTGAACGTAGCTCTCAGGATCTTGAGGAATATCGTAGTTATATACATGTGTAACTCCAGAAATATCAAGACCACGCGCTGCCACATCTGTAGCAACCAATATATCGACTGCTCCTTCTTTGAACTTACGTAAAACTGACATACGACGCGCTTGTGTCAAATCTCCATGAATTCCTTCAGCTGTATATCCACGTACTGTCAACGCTTCTGCTAATTCATCAACACGGCGTTTCGTACGACCGAATATAATAGCTAATTCTGGTGTATGGATATCAATCAGACGAGTTAATGTATCGAATTTTTCTCTTTCTGGAACGCGAACATAGTATTGGCTGATCGCAGGAACAGTCATTTCTCTTGCTTTAACACGTACGGTTTTTGGTTCATGCATGAATCTCTCAGCTATGCGACGGATTGGATCAGGCATTGTTGCAGAGAACAATAGAGTTTGGTGATCATCTGGAACAGAAGACAAAATTGATTCAATATCTTCAATGAATCCCATGTTCAACATTTCATCTGCTTCATCAAGCACAACAGTATGAACATTGTTTAAACGAATTGTTTTTCTGTTAATATGATCCAACAGTCTGCCTGGTGTCCCCACAATGATATGCGGACGTTTTTTCATCGCACGGATTTGGCGACTAATATCCTGTCCACCGTATACTGCAAGTACACGAGAACGGTTGCCTGCTCCAATTTTGTACAACTCTTCAGAAACCTGAATAGCAAGCTCACGTGTCGGTGCAATAATTAAGCCTTGGATTTCATCTTTGTTTACATCGATCTTTTCAATCATCGGAATTCCGAAAGCAGCAGTTTTACCAGTACCAGTTTGAGCTTGTCCAATTAAATCTCCACCTTGCAATGCGAGTGGAATCGTTTCGGATTGGATTGGAGTTGCTTCTTCAAACCCCATTTTTTCTACTGCTTTTAATGTGTCGCGGCTAATTCCTAATTCACTAAATAATGCCATTAATTTTTCTACCCCTTTTTCACGAAAATAGGTGTTATTTTAACAATTGCTTCAATATATTTTTCATTCCTGTAAAACAGGATTACGGGTCGTTTAATCGTGCCTGTCGCACAGGGTTTCGATCTCATAAAAAAAAGCGGCCGTCAGTATCCCGGCAGCATGAGTTCATAAGTCCAATTCATTTGGAAAATTTTCATGAAACGCATGTATTTAACTTATGTTAACAAAAACTGACCCGGATTGCAAATAATCAGGTTTACGGTATTCTATTATGCTAGTTATCGATTCGAATTTCTTTTAGACATTTTACCTCTTAATTAAGT
>JAZUQD010000013.1:0-2025 GCA_045605505.1 Pradoshia sp. | reverse complement strand
GATTCCTGACAAAGCATCTTCCTGGGAATCGAAACAGATAGCGGGACCTCTGTGATATCCGCCAACTTCGGGATCGACCGCTCCAACTTTAATAATAGAACCATGAGGCGCGAGATTACCAAATAGGACAGCAAGCCCGCCGCGCTCAGAATGTGGATTATACAAAGGCCGAATCACATCATAATCTAAAATCTCACACCCCGCTACGTTTTCCCGCAATGTTTGGCCAGAGACGGTCATGCAATCTCCATTTAAAGCATCTGGCTTTTTCAGTAATTCATTAATAATCGCACTGACACCACCTGCATTATGTACATCCTCAATATGATAATCAGAGGCTGGTGCGATTTTTGCTAAATGGGGAACCCGGCTGGCAATCTCGTTAATCCGTTCCATAGGATACTCAAAGCCCGCCTCATGAGCCAATGCAAGTGTATGCAGAACCGTATTCGTTGAACCACCCATGGCCATATCAAGCGCAAATGCATTATCAATGGTCTCAATCGTCACGATATCACGTGGTTTAAGGTCTATTTTGATAAGCTGCATTAACTGTTTTGCTGATTGTCTGACAAAATCTTTTCTTTCTTCCGCAACTGCCAGGATGGTCCCGTTGCCAGGTAAAGCTAATCCTAACCCTTCAGCCAGGCAATTCATTGAATTGGCGGTGAACATACCCGAACAAGATCCGCATGTGGGGCAGGCGACCTGTTCAATTTCTTGAAGCCGTTCCGCATCAATTTGCCCGGATTGAAAGGCGCCGACACCTTCAAAAACAGAGGTGAGGGAGAGGGCGTTCCCATCTTTATCTTTACCAGCCTTCATGGGTCCGCCACTGACAAAAATAGTCGGGATATTGACGCGCAAGGCAGCCATCATCATACCAGGCGTGATTTTGTCGCAGTTTGGAATACACACCATTCCATCGAACCAATGCGCTGACACGACTGTTTCGATGGAATCTGCAATGATTTCCCGACTCGGCAGAGAATAGCGCATACCGATATGGCCCATAGCAATTCCATCATCTACTCCAATGGTATTAAATTCAAAAGGCACTCCACCTGCTTCCCAGATGGCTTCTTTTACGATTTTCCCAAACTCTTGCAAATGGACATGACCCGGAACAATATCAATATATGAATTGCAAACCGCGATAAACGGTTTACCAAAATCCTCTTCACTTACTCCTGCTGCTCTAAGCAAACTCCGATGTGGTGCTCGATCGATTCCTTTTTTAATCATATTACTACGCATCTCGGCCACGACAATCATCTCCAATTAGGTAAATTTATCTGTATATTTAGAATTATTGAACATTTTAACATTAAATGAAGAAATATCCTATCATATTAAAGATAAATTTTTAATTTTTATCGAAAACTTCCAAACTAAGCATTCTATCCAAATTAAAACACCGTTTAGAAGACGCATTATTTTCAATTTAGGGAGAATCAGGTTAAAATAATGCGTATTACTTACTTGATGTTGCCTAATATGGATAATAATTCTGACTTGGTAGTGACTTTTATAATCAAGACAGAGGGGATTTGATCGTTTGTTAGATTACAAGTTAATGGTCACTTTATATACTGGGGCCTATGAGAATTTAGTGAACACTGGAATCGCATTGGGAATCATTTTGCTATTTATCCTGTTCAGGAATTTGTTTACAAAATATGTCTTGCAATTGCTGTTGAAATTGAGAGATGAAAAACCAAATGGTCTGTTTGTACAGGTTTTTAAGAGTTTTGAAAAACCAATCAGTTGGCTCTTTATCATTATTGGTCTGTACATTGCTGTGAAGTACTTCCCATTTATTGATCAAAAGAATCCATTTTTCCTTAAATTTTTACGTGCGATGATCATCTTCCTGATTAGCTGGGGATTATTTAATCTGTCATCACCCACAAATGGGATTTTATTAAATATCAATGAAAAGATGAATCGAAGAATTGATTTAATTTTGATCCCATTTATTTCGAGGGCTATCAGGGTAATCATCGTAGCAATCAGCATCAGTAT
>JAZUQD010000012.1:0-2368 GCA_045605505.1 Pradoshia sp. | reverse complement strand
CATTTTAACAGGTGGGGGCTCAACTGGGCATGTGGCTGTCAATTTAGCGCTCATTCCCTATTTGCTTGAAAGGGATTGGGAGATTTTCTATATAGGATCTAAGGATGGAATTGAAGTTTCTTTGATAAAGGAGTTTGATCGTGTCACTTATTTTCCTATATCCACAGGTAAACTTCGCAGATATATGGATATAAAAAATGTAAAAGACCCTTTTAATATTTTGAAAGGCTTTATGCAATCAAGAAAGCTCATTAAGCAGGTTCAGCCTTCCATTATTTTTTCAAAAGGTGGTTTTGTTTCCGTTCCTGTTATTCTTGCAGCAGCGAGCAGGAAAATACCGATTATTTCACATGAGTCAGATATTACACCAGGATTGGCCAATAAGCTATCATTGCCTTTTGTTCAAAAAATTTGTTATACCTTTCCGGAGGCTAAAAATCATATTCCCGCAGAAAAAGCTTTTTTCTTAGGACCTATCGTAAGAGGGGAATTACGTAGGGGCAACGCAAATACTGGAATGAAACTGTGCCAGTTTAAAGTGAGGAAGCCAGGTTTGTTGATTATGGGAGGCAGTCAGGGTTCTGAAATAATCAATCAGGCTGTTCGTTCAAATTTAAATACATTACTTAAAACCTTTAATATCATTCATTTATGCGGACAAGGGAAAGTTGATCCTACGATTCAATTAAATGGATATGCGCAATTTGAATATATAAATCAAGGATTAGCTGATCTATTAGCTATGACCAATATAGTGATCTCAAGAGCTGGGTCAAATTCTATATTTGAATTTTTAAGTTTAAAAATACCGATGATTCTAATCCCATTATCAAAACAAGCCAGCAGGGGAGATCAGATTATGAATGCTGAATCATTTAAGAAACAGGGAATTGCTCATGTCATTGAAGAGGATGAGCTAACGGAAAGTATTTTATCAAAAACAGTCGAAACTGTATTCAAGAACAGACAGATGATAATGGATAAAATGAACCGTTTTGAGGGGGAAGATGGACTGCAGCGTCTGTACGAATTAATTGTTACTTATAAGCTCTGAAAGTAATGAGTGTGAATTCTTGGGGTAGATAAATGACTAATTCATTCAATTCAGATGCAGTGAATCACGAACTGACAATGATGTTTCTGGTACATAGACTAAATAATTGGATAATAATCAAATAAAAATACGAAGTCAGCTATTGGTCTAAGTGAAAAAGAATAGTAAATTAAATAATAGTTCAGAAATTAGGAGTGTCACATTACATGAATTTAAGAAATTATGCCAACTATGATGGTCTTGGGTTGGCTAAGCTTATAAAAGAAAAACATCTATCCTCTAAAGAAATAATAGAGGATGCATTCGAGCAAATTAATGCACTTAACCCTAATTTAAATGCCGTTGTTAGAACAAGAATGGAAAAGGCATTAATAGAGGCAGAAAAGTCAGAATCCATTCAGGGCCCTTTTGCAGGGGTCCCTATTTTATTAAAGGATTTGTCTCAAGCCATTAAAGATGAACCGATTACCGCTGGTTCAAAACTGCTTTTAAATCGGATCGCAAAACGTGACTCTAATTATGTGAGGAAAATTCGTGAGGCAGGGTTTGTGATTATTGGACAAACGAGTACACCGGAATTTGGCGTAAAGAATATTACAGAGCCTGTTGTTTATGGACCTACACGTAATCCATGGAATTTAGATTATTCACCTGGCGGGTCAAGCGGTGGGGCTTCTGCCAGCACAGCCTCAGGCATGGTACCGATCAGCGGAGCCAGTGATGGAGGGGGCTCCATTCGTATTCCGGCATCCTTTACTGGTTTAGTTGGATTAAAAACAACAAGGGGCAGGACTCCGGTTGGTCCGGGGGTAGGGCGTCAATGGCATGGAGCGGCAGGTGATTTTGCCTTAACAAAAACCATCCGTGATAGCGCAGCAATGCTGGATGCATTGCAAATCATTCAGCCGGATACGGCCTTTCAGGTACCATTATTTAATGGAAGTTATTTAGAAGAAATTTCGAAACCGCTGAAAAAATCGTTTAAAATAGCTTTCTCTACTAAATCTCCGGTAGGTACACCAGTCAGTGAAGAGGCAGTAAAAGCGGTACATAAGACAGTGAAATGGCTCGAGCAGGCAGGGTTTAGCGTTGAAGAACGTGAGAACGGCGTAGATGGAATCCGTCTAATGGAAAATTACTATATTATGAATAGCGGGGAGATGGCAGCTGATATTCTTTCAATTGAGGAAGCTATTGGTCGTCCTATTACGGTAAATGATATAGAAATCGTCACTTGGGTTCTCAAAACGGCTGGACAAAATGTATCAGCCGTTCAATTTACACGCAGTATAGCTGAATGGGATACAGCCGCTG
>JAZUQD010000011.1:0-10417 GCA_045605505.1 Pradoshia sp. | reverse complement strand
AGGAAGACTTTTCCATATTGTGGTGTTGGTCTTTGTTCCTTGATACATGTTTCTGTCTTATCTCCTAAAACTCCTGCTTGTCGAGAGTAAGGGCAAGGTCATCCTGCCCTTTATGAAATTGTGCTTCCGGGCCTGCCCAAGGTCATCCTGCCCTTTATGCAATCAAGCTTCGACTCCTAGCTCCTCGAGGTCATAAGTGTAGCCACTTCGGGAGGAAAGGTCACCTCCCTACGTGCCTCCTCTTATGCTTGTCGGAGGCCTACAGGATGCAGGTCACAAAGACGTTGCCACACGATGTGGCGTTCTTAGTCTTTGTTCCTTGATACAGTCGTCTCAGCATCTTAATTAATCGAGCTTCAGGGCCTAGGAGCTCGAGTCATAAGCAAATACTCTACGGGAGAAGGACCCTCCCTTCGAGTATTCGTCTTATGCTTTTCGCTCCTGACCAAGGCCCTTCAGCATCTTTATTCAATCGAGCTTCGACGGCTAGGAGCTCAGGACATAAGCATAGCCACTGCGGGGAAGAACCCATCCCCTACGTGCCTTTGTCTTATGCTCCTCGCTCCTGACCAAGCCGTCTCAGCATCTTAGTATTCATCCTCCCTAAATCCGATATCTCTTAAATGGGAGGCTTTGTTTCTCCAGTCTTTTTGGACTTTTACCCATAGTTCAAGGAATACTTTTGATCCTAATAGGTTTTCGATGTCTGTGCGTGCGCGTTGTCCGATTTCTTTAAGCATAGCCCCTTTTTTGCCAATAATGATTCCCTTTTGAGAATCACGTTCGACAATAACGGTTGCCATAATGTGGACTGTTTCTGATTTTTCTTTTCGCTCGATTTTATCAATCACAACTGCCAGAGAATGAGGTACTTCTTCTCTTGTTAGATGCAGCGCTTTTTCACGAATCATTTCAGAAATAATGAACCGTTCGGGGTGATCTGTGATTTGATCAGCCGGATAATAATGAGGTCCCTCTGGTAAATAAGCATTTATTTGCTTGATCAATGTTTCAATGTTATTTCCCTCAAGTGCGGAAATCGGTACAATCTCTGCAAAATCATATTTTTCTTTATATGAATCAATAATTTTAAATAATTCATCTGGGTGAACTAGGTCAATTTTATTAATGACAAGGAAAACAGGTGTTTTATATGATTTTAACTTTTCAATAATGAATTCCTCGCCGCGTCCAAAACCTTCTTCTGCATTCACCATAAATAGAATGGCATCTACTTCCTGCAAGGCGTTAGAAGCCACCTTCATCATAAAATCACCAAGCTTATGCTTTGGTTTATGGATTCCCGGTGTATCAATAAATATGATTTGACTATCATTCGTTGTCAGTACACCTTGAACTTTATTGCGTGTGGTTTGAGGCTTATCACTCATAATCGCAATTTTTTGTCCAATGACCTGATTGATAAAAGTTGATTTGCCCACATTTGGTCTTCCTATTATGGAGACAAATCCTGATTTAAACTGTTTAGTATTGGTTGTATTAGTCATGTAAATCCTCCGGTGTAAAGGCTTTTAGGCAGCAGCTCTTGAACTATAGTTTTCACTAGATAGCTTAAATATTTGTTCAATAATTTAGCATATCATCTGTCGACATGCGCTTGCATAGCGAAAACAGACGCTCCGTATAGCCACTTACCGCCAATTATTTTTATTTGTTCGTCCATGAAAAAAAGCCGAAAAGCAGCTATTCTTTCAGCGGTATTTTTCAATGCTCCAGCCAGGAACAAACAGCACTCTTTTTACTCATTCCATAACATCTAATTATCCATATCTTACTTTCTCTTCTTCATTTAAACAAGCATATACCAAATCTTTGGCAGAAAAATAATAAGACCCACGATAACAGAATAAATAGCATACACCAATACCGCTCCGGCAGCTAAATCCTTTGCTGTCTTCGCGAGAGGATGATACTCTCCTGTTACAAGGTCAACCACCTTTTCAATGGCTGTATTAATAAGTTCCAGCATTAGCATTCCAACAATCGCTGTGAGCACAAATAACCACTCTATCTTACTAATCGAGAAGTAAAAAGCCGCTATACAAACCATGATAGCGGCAGTCAGATGGAACTTAAAATTCGCTTCTTTTTTTGCTCCATATATAATTCCCTGCCAGGCATACGTAAAGCTTTTAAAAAATCGATACAGCGTCTTTTTATCTTGCAAGCCCATACTGATCCAATAATTCTTTTTGTCGTGAGAACATTACTTTCTCATCTTCTTCGTTCATATGATCATAACCTAGCAAGTGAAGGAAGCCGTGGATAGCTAAAAAGCCTAGTTCACGTTCATAAGAGTGGCCATACTCCTCAGCCTGTTCTCTCGTACGGTCAATCGAAATTATAATATCCCCAAGGACGGCCGGGACATCCGTGCCCTTAATTTCGATTTCTCCCTCTCCCATTTCCTCCATAGCAAATGAGATAACATCCGTCGGAGCATCTTTTTGACGATATTCTTTATTAATTTCATGAATTCGTTCGTTATCCACAAAAGTTATAGAGACTTCACTGCCCTCTTTTACCTTTTCCTGAATGGCTGCAAATTCAAGCAGATTTGTGACAAACTCTTGTTGTTCTGCAGTTACTTGTTCTGTTTCATCTAAAATATCAATAGTTAGAATCAATTCATCCACCTTCTTTACTCTTTTTCTAATTCTGGATATTCAATCCGGTTATGAAAGATGCCAGCTAACGTTTCACAGAATGACTGGCTGACCTTCTCCAGTTCCTTAAACGTTAAATCGCATTCATTTAACTGTCCATCATTCAGTCTATCAGCAATTATTGACTTTACAAGCTTTTCGATTGTTGCTTGCGTAGGGGATTTCATCGATCGCACAGCCGCTTCCACACTATCAGCAATTCCAATAATAGCTGCTTCCTTCGTTTGCGCTTTTGGTCCCGGATATCTAAAGTTTTCTTCCTTAACCTCAGCTCCCGCTTCACATGCCTTATGATAAAAGTATTTTAGCAAAGTTGTCCCATGATGTTGCTCTACAATATCTACAATCTCTTTAGGCATCTTATATTTTTTTACCATTTTGGCGCCATCTGTTACATGTGACACAATAATCTTTGTACTTTTCTCTGGCGACAAATGCCCATGAGGATTCTCGATATTGATTTGATTTTCGATAAAATAATACGGTCTCTTTGTTTTTCCGACATCATGATAATAACAACCTACTCTGGCAAGTAAACCGTTGGCACCAACCGCTTCACAAGCTGCTTCTGCCAGATTGGCCACCATGACACTATGATGATATGTCCCTGGAGCCTCCGTCAATAATTTTCGTAAAAGCGGATGATTTGGATTTGATAATTCAATCATCCTAATAGAAGAGAATATACCAAATCCTGTTTCTATAAAAGGAAGAATACCAATGGTAAAGACTGCTGAGATTACTCCTGAAGCAATCGCTGCTACATGTATCATAATATAATTAATGCTGCTTCCGCCAATCCACATCAACCCTAAGACCATGACTAAATTAATAATTGAATTAATCAGGCCAGCTCGGAGTATACTGGTACGCTCTACTCCTTGTTTTAAAAGAAGGATTCCCGATATACCGCTTACAAGAATGTAAATGCCCATGGTCACATTCACGGTCCCTGACAATTCCTCTTTAAACATAATGCTACCGATCACAGAAAGTACGACCGTTATTCCCACAGCATAGCGTTCTCTCATTAGAATTGTGACTAGCATCGCAGACATCGCAGCCGGAAAAAAGTAAGCAATGGTTTCATGACTTAATCCAACAAATATATGAATAATCTTCATTACTAGTAATGCCAACAAATAAATGATACTGAAAATGTATAGATTATCCCGATGGTTCACATTCACATGTTCAGATTTTGTAATCGTAGGTCCAAACATGATATATACACCCGCAAAAACCACGATAATAACAGCTGCCAATCCAACATAAGGAAGAAGCGAATTTTCACTATTTAGGAGACCTACCAGCTTTAACTGGCGATAGACTTCTGTATCAATTAAATATCCTTCCTCGACAATAATCTGCCCTTGAAGAATTCTGACTGGTTCAACAGATTCACCAGCATTTTCTCTTGCTTTCTCCGTTGACTCAGGATCAAAAAAAACATTTTGAATAATGGCATATCTTCCCAAATCAATGGAGGCTGATTTCAATTTAGCCGGAAGACTTGTGTATTTAATCCCCTCTTCGACTTTCTTTTTGGCATTTTCCACCTCATTGGCCCTAATGCCATCTTTCATCATTTCATTGATGCTCGTGATTGTAATGTCTTTAGCAATGGATAGATCAGATAAGGTTGATCCAAGGAGATTAATCAACGTTTCATCTGATAAGTCTTTATTGACATTGTCAGTTAATTTCCCTCTTAAATCAGCCACATAATCTGCAGGCTTTGATAATGTAAGTGCCGCATTCTCCTGCCCTTTCTTCACCTCTTGATTTTTCAAACCGGCAGTAACTACACTCTCTGCAGACGAGTAAATGTCATTTATTAATTTGACTCTCTTTTTTACATATTCCTTATTTACTGTATAAACATCTTCAACACTATTTATAGCTTTTTGCTGTTTTTCTTTTGTCTCAACAGGATCTTCTATTGTTTTTGGAGACCGAATAGTCGTTTCAGCCACATTATAGAGTTCAACATCTAGTTTTTCCGGTTTGACGCTCCCGAATAAAAAAATAAAGGAAACGATCGTCATTAATAGAAGCATACTTATCTGTAAAGCTGGCTTAGATACCCAATTTTTGATAGAGCTGACTATGTTTTTAAATTTCATACGTTCCCCTTTCTGACGGAGAATATTTATCTATGTATAATTTTCTAACACTTTATGTAATAATAACAGGTTTTACGGTTTGTTTCACTCAGAACTGTATAATTGAAAGATAATAATAAAAAAGCCACAGTTGATCTGTGGCATGTTTATTCTTATTTTGACTCGTGAGTTTGTTCAACGTTTTCATATGCCTGGATAATTTTTGCTACGAGCGGATGTCTAACCACGTCCGTTTGGTCTAAGTGGATAAACTTAATGCCTGAGACATCTTTTAAGATTCTTTCAGCCGCCCTCAATCCAGATTGCACACCACGCGGCAGGTCTATTTGTGAAGTATCACCAGTTACCACTATTTTTGAGCCAAATCCAAGTCTTGTCAGGAACATTTTCATTTGAGCCTGAGTTGTATTTTGTGCTTCATCAAGAATGACAAAAGCATCATCAAGTGTTCTGCCCCTCATATAAGCTAAAGGTGCTATTTCAATTGTTCCGCGTTCAATAAGCCTAGTTGTTTGCTCCAATCCAAGTATATCGTGAAGCGCATCATACAAGGGCCTTAAATATGGGTCTACTTTTTCCTTTAAATCTCCTGGTAAGAAACCCAGACTTTCACCTGCTTCGACAGCAGGTCTTGTTAAAATAATTCGTTTAACATGGCCATTTTTTAAAGCAGTTACAGCCATGACGACAGCTAAATAAGTTTTCCCCGTTCCAGCAGGACCAATCCCAAATACTAAATCCTTGCCTCTTATAGCAGAGATGTATTCTTTTTGACCTAAAGTTTTTACACGGATCGATTTACCCTTAGCACTTCTCGCAACTTCCTCATCATATAAATCAGCGAAGTACTCCAAAGTACCGCTATTCGATAAATTAATGGAATAGACAACCTCGCGAGGGCCAACCTTAATTCCTTTACGAATGATAGCTAAAAGCGTTTGCAGTATATTATCTGCTTTTTCCAAGTTCTCTGGGATACCGGACACACTGATTGTTTCACCTCTGGAAACAATATTGACATCCAGCTCGCTTTCCAATATTTTTAGATTGCTATCATTTACACCAAACAGTTCAACAGCCTCATTTGGTGATTCTAATTGTAGATTAATCAATTTAGACTTTTCTGACATGCCTTAGTCTCCTTGAATCATCGGTTGTCCGATTGCAATATTTTCTAAAACTTGATAATGTATAGTCATTTTAACTTTACCATTGTCAAGCCGGTTTTTCAAAATTTTTTTATTCATGATTCTGGCTCCATCAGGGGCAATCTTGAGAACATCTTTTTCCCCCATCTTCAAAGCCTGCTTTTCTGCTTCAGGTTTCGTATATACTCGGGTAACCTTTTCCTTACTGCGATATATTTTTTTATGATAGGTGATTGGAAGGTCCCACTTAAAAAATTTAAATCTTTTTCGGTCTTCTTCCACTTCATACTCTTTGAAATCATGATGACCAAATCCCCATATGGGCACTTGAACGTTACCAAAGCTAAGATTGTATTTATTCTTAGCATCACCATTAAACACATATAAATTCGTCTCAAGCGGTACTTCCACACTTGTTTTATACCAGGCTTCCGCCATGACTTTTCCTTTAGCCCCTACAAATTTCTGATTGTCTTCTTTTCCAATAAATCCACTGACAAGGATTTGCCCTTCGGTGACAACCTGGTTCTTTTCAACCAGCCCTTGTCCCCTTTCAACCATCGTTTGAACAATTGTTGCTTTTTTGGACGAAACAAGATTTACATATAAATCAGCAGGATTTTTTTCGGGTTGCTTTTTTTCAACCACCTGAAAATGAAAGGTCGTCCCTTCCAACTGCACACCTATCCAGGTGATAGCAGGCACCCGTAAACTGAGTTCTTTTTGAATGTCTTCCATATCACCCACCGTGAACTGGAGCTTGCCTACTTTTATATTCATTTTATCCAATTCTCTTTTTACCTGATGTTCAATCGCTGGACTTGCGCCTTCTATTTTGATTCCCCAAATCATATTGGATAGAATAAAAATAATAATAAAAAACATCATAACTCCAACAACCAAGCCACTATATTTTTTTAACTTTAAGGCAAAAAAAGGCCCTCCTTTCCTTTCTAAAAAAGAGACCTTGCACTCACTATTCCTAACCGAACTCCTTAACTTAGGAAGATCATGCAGCTTCATATAAAAAATAACCGTTTCCGTGCCCATATTTTTTGCATTCCAAACTTGAATCCCCTCTTTGATCATTTTGTTAATTAATCGTTCTATGCCTCGTCCTTTTATTTGCACCTTAATATACCCAGTAATCGTATTCGTCCAATGATTTTTCATAAGAACCTCCTATAGGTTATTCTTCAAGAAAGTAAACCTGATCAATTTTCCCTTCAAGTAAGATTTCTTCCGGAAGAATCGTTTTTAATACAAAGTCGTGACCTTTGACAAGGAGTTGTCCGTTCTTAAGCAGTAATCTTAATTCCTGGTCCGAAAACGTAAGTAAGCCTTTATGATTTTCTATGTAAATATGGATTTGACCCACCATTGTGATTCTCGGTAAATCCATCATGATATCCTGGGGCAGGTCCATTGCGGCCGTGACCCACCTTTTTAAACGATAACCCCATGCACGAGCCATAAAGAAACCTCCCTCTCCCCATACTAATTCTGGTCATTAGTTATAAGCTATGGTCAGTAAAATCACTTCATTATCATACCTATTCTAAAAGAGCCCATAAAATGCTAAATTAAACATTCCTTCTCCATACTACATATGTTGAAAAAGGATTCCCCAGTCATTCTTTTCAATCTAAATACACTTAAACCGCAATCATAATATGCGACTACAATTGGGTAATTAGATCAATAAATAGTAAAAGAGAGGTTTTTGAAAGGAAAATTCTATCTATTTAATCCACGAAGGTTTAAAGCGAGGCATAGATCGGTCTAATTTTTTTAAATATAATAGATTGAAAGCGTATGATTAAGATTTCGCAATATAATTAAACCTATATCTTAGAATGGAATATCGAGAGAAGGATTTGATATTAAGAGGTTACTACCGTCAAAAATCTTACAAAATACAATATAAAAAATACTGGTATAACATATACCAATAAACGCGGGAAGTGCCAAAACCTGCGTTTTTTTTTGTACTTCTAGTATCATTAGCTAAAAAAAAGCTGCAGACAAGAACTCCAAAAAGGTTCTGTCTACAGCTTTCTTTATCTAATCTGTTTTCTTCTCGAACGAGGCGGACCCAAGATTTCCGACATAATAAACGCTTCCTGCAGGTCGATGTTACGTACATCAAATCCCTGCTTGACAGGCTTTACGTGTGTTTGTTGAGTTGCCTGTTTTACCGCTTTCTGAACCAATGGCTTGAATTCCTTTGGAACACGTATCTCAGCCTGTGTTTCTTTTATAATAACCGGCTTCTCAGCTTGTTTTACTTTTTTCTGCTGTGCCTCATATTGCTCTTTAATCGTTTGAGCAAGAGAGGTTGCTTCTTTTTCAAAATCAGGACGTTGGCTTACGGACTTTTTAAGTTCCCCTTCACGTTCCTGGATTTTTTTGCGAATGTCTTCATCATGATTGCGTACGACTGTTTGCGCTGGGCCCCTAACAGGTTCGCTTTTGTTTATTGGAGGAGACGTATATTTTCGATTCGGTTTTTCGTCAGGCTCCTCCGTTCCTTTATTCCTTTGAAAAAACCAACTTATTAAAGATATTATCAAAAACAAGATAATGGGATTATCCCAAATAGCTCCTATAACCATGAATAGGACCTCCTTTTCCGGCTTTCAGATAGGGACATTAATCATTATCCGGATTGCGATCGTCCTTGTTGGCTTTGCCGATGGATTCTCTCATATGCGTATCAGAAGCAAGGTTTTGATAGTTCATATAATCCATAACGCCCATATTGCCCGCTTTGAAAGCGTGAGCCATAGCAAGCGGTACTTCAGCTTCAGATTCAACAACTTTCGCTCTCATCTCTTCTACTCTTGCTTTCATCTCTTGTTCTTGCGCAATTGCCATGGCACGACGCTCTTCAGCTTTCGCTTGGGCAATCTTTTTATCCGCTTCTGCTTGTTCTGTTTGCAGTTCTGCACCAATGTTTTTGCCGATATCCACATCAGCTATATCAATGGATAAAATTTCAAATGCTGTTCCAGCATCCAGCCCTTTACTCAAAACAGTTTGAGAGATACGTTCCGGATTTTCCAAAACAGTTGTATGGCTTGCACTGGAACCTATCGTGGAGATTACACCCTCACCAACCCTGGCGATAACAGTCTCTTCCCCTGCACCCCCAACCAAACGTTCAATATTGGCACGTACAGTGATTCTTGCCTTCGCTTTCACTTCAATACCATTTATAGCTACACCTGCAATAAACGGCGTTTCAATGACTTTAGGGTTTACACTCATTTGTACCGCTTCTAGTACGTCACGGCCAGCTAGATCAATTGCAGCACAACGTTCAAATGTTAAATCAATATTGGCACGATGCGCAGCGATTAATGCATTAACTACCCGATCTACATTACCACCCGCTAAATAATGGCTTTCCAATTGATTTGTCGTTACGTTTAAACCTGCTTTAGATGCTTTAATTAAAGGGTTGATTACACGGCTTGGAGATACGCGACGCAATCTCATCCCCACTAATGTAAATATACTCACTCGTACTCCGGCAGCAATCGCAGAAATCCAAAGCATAACCGGTACAAATGTAAATAGTACTGCCAATAAAATGATTACTAATGCGATGGCCACAAGAGTAAATATAGATGCTGATGTTAATACCATTACGTTAAAACTCCTTCCATACTTTTATTATTATGAATCTAATGGTCTTACTACTATACGGGAACCTTCTGTTTTAATTACTTTAACATGTGTTCCCTTTATGATAAAGCTACCTTCACTTACTACATCAATTCTTTCTCCTTCAAGCAATAGCGTTCCGGAGGGTCTTAAATCAGTGACCAGAATACCTACTTTTCCAATTAACTCATTACGATTAATATTTGATACATAGCCGCTCTCTGTATCCGTCGAATCAGTGAGAATGATTTTATCAAAGGCCGTCATTCTTTTCCCGAATACTTTAATTAAGAGGACAATTGCTATAAATCCTGCAATCAAGGCAATTAATATAGCTATTGACATATGCTCCACATCTCCCGCAGCAAGATAGAAACTTGCTATTATTGCTATAAAACCAATGACGCCTACAATACCGCCAGGAAGGAATATTTCCAGTAAAAGTAATCCTATACCAACTATAAATAGAACGAGCGATTCATATCCAGCCAAACCTGAAACCATATGTCCATAAAAGAACAATAAAATAGATGTTAAACCAGCCAAACCTGGTAAGCCAAAACCTGGCGAATAGAGTTCAACAACAAGGCCTATAGTTCCAATTGACAATAGGATCGGGATGACAACCGGATTCGTAAGGAAACGAGCAACTTTATCAGCAAAGCTTTCCCCAAAATGAATTAGCTCCGCATCTTCATATCCCATTGTTTTTAATAAATCCTTCTGGTTTTCAACCGTACCTTCACTATAACCAACCTTTAAAGCCTGATTTGCTGTTAGTGTAAGC
>JAZUQD010000010.1:0-8950 GCA_045605505.1 Pradoshia sp. | reverse complement strand
AGCATCATAGCCTGATTTTCATCAACATTTGATGGTAACTCTTCTTCCTCAGAAGGCATATTGACTTCCACAACAAGCGGATTCACCATACTATTCATCGAGTCATTCATATAGGTCTTCACACCATTTCCCAGCGAAAGGAAAAAGATGACACTCATGATGCCTATGCTCGCGCCCAAGGAAACCCAAATATTTCTACCAAGCTTCTCTTTCATATTTAGAAAAGCGAGCTTCACTGCCGCCCCAAAGCTAAGATTTTCCCCGACCTTCTTTTCCACTTGAGTGGACTGAGGGTTTATTTGTTCAAGAGGTTCTCCTCTGTCATCGCGGATAATTTCACCATCTGCAATTTGGATCACCCTTGAGGAATGGTTTGCTACTCGCTCAGAGTGAGTAACCATGATAACCAGCTTGCCTTGCATCGCAATCTCTTTAATGATTGCTAATACTTGTTCTGTTGTTTCAGAATCAAGCGCTCCTGTCGGTTCATCGGCAATAATGATTTCAGGATCATTGATTAATGCACGCGCAATCGCAACCCTTTGCTTTTGACCGCCAGATAATTGATTTGGCTTTTTATAAATATGATCCTTTAAACCTACCTGAGTCAGAATCTCTTCTGCTCGTTTAATGCGTTCCTCTTTCCCTACATTTGATAGAGTCATCGCAATCGTTACATTATCGAGAACAGATAAATGCGGAATTAGATTAAAGCTTTGAAAGATAAAGCCTATTTTATTTTTACGATATTCATCCATTTGTTTATCATTAAACTCACCAATATTCTTCCCTTCAAATTGAACGGAACCGGTAAAGTCAGAGTCCAACCCACCAATCAGGTTCATTAAAGTAGATTTTCCACTTCCTGATTCACCAATGATTGAAACCAATTCCCCCTTCTCAAAAGAAACATTAACATCTTTAAGAGCAAGGAAATATTGACCATCTGCGATCGGGTATTTTTTATTCACCTGATGCAATTCAAGTACTTTCATATAATTTTATGACACCCTTTACTTGTTAGTCTTCTTGATGTATTAGCCTGTTCATTTATGAGACAATTTATCAAGTAAATCCAATATAAGGTGACAACCTGTCATCTGTCAATAAATTATATTAAAATAATAATAATTATACTTCACTATTTAAAATTTAATAAATTTTGTTATATAAACATAATAAAAAGGCAGTTCATTCCTCTAAAATAGAGAAACAAACTGCCTAATCGTACTTAATAGTTAATTGTTTATTAGAACGCTGAAGTCCAGCCACCATCAACGACAAGAACTGTTCCATTTACAAAACTGGAATCCTCAGAAGCAAGGAAAAGGGCAGCATTTGCGATTTCTTCTGGTTGTCCCACTCTAGGGATTACAGCTTGTGCCAATCTTGAACGTCCCATACCAAATTCATTTATATTTTTCATAGATGCAGAAATATTGGTTTCAACCGCACCTGGTGCGATTGCATTACAGCGAATACCTTCCTGTGCATACATGAAGGCAGTATTTTTAGTAAGACCAACCACAGCATGTTTGGAAGCTCCATAAGCTGCACCGGCATGGGCACCGTTTAATCCACCAGTAGAGGCAATATTAATAATGGTACCTTTTCCTTTTTCCAAGAATACAGGAATCGCCTTACGCATAGAACGCATAACACCTTTTGTATTAATGTCGAAAATCAAATCCCATCTATCATCCTGGATATCCGCAACAGGCTCAAATCCATCCATAATGCCTGCATTGTTAACTAAGATATCTAAAGTTCCAAATTCCTTAACAGCTGTATCAATCATTCCTTCGATATCTTCAAGCTTTGCAACGTTCACTTGTAATGCTTTTGCTGTACCGCCATTGTTTGTAATATCTTCAACTACTTTTTCAGCACCCTCAAGATTAACATCAGTCACAAGGACCTTAGCCCCTTCTTTTGCGTAAAGCTCTGCAATCGCTTTCCCCATTCCGGATGCTGCACCTGTAACAACCGCTACTTTTCCTTCTAATTTCATTTAAATTGCCTCCCCATCAAATTATAAATCAGTCTGTTTTATAAATTTACTGAAATTTATATTGGATTTACTCGGACAACCTTATACCCTTCTCCAATAAAATCAACTCAGCAATTGCAACTTAACATAGCCTATTTTACCTATTTTAAAGAAAGTAAGTGTTATCATTAACAAACTCTCTTCATGAATAGTTTACCTTATAATTTATTTCTTTCAAAACAAAAACACCTAATCTACTAGTTCAAAAGTCGGACTTTCAGCACAAATAGTAGTTATCAAGAAAAATCGGTGAAATAATATTTATGGTTCAGCTGATTTATATGTCCATCATCCATTTTTTCTGTTCAGCTTCCTTCATCTGTTGTTCGGTTTCCTCTGGATATACAGTACGGAATCTATGATGTTCTGCCGGGATGATTTCTATCATCTTTTCAATCATATGATCTGGATTAAGTTGATTTTTTAACCCTTCTTCCATTTGTTTCATATCTTCTTTACGAGTATAATTCTCTTCCTCATTAAACCATTTCCATTTTTCCTCTACTGCTCGATCATTGAAACCCGTGTCGAATGAACCTGGGTTAATGGTCGCTACCTGTACACCAAACTCTTTTAGTTCATCCTTTAATGTTAAAGCAATCGCTTCAATAGCATGCTTTGTCGCCGCATATGGACCCGCATAAGGCGTTGTCATAATGCCCGCCATCGAACTTAAGAAAACAATTTTCCCTACACCCTTTTGGACCAGCTTCCTGGCGGCAATTTGAGCTGTTCCAAGAGTAGCAAATACATTCACTTCAAAGATCGCGCGAAACCGCTCCATTGGTATTTCACCGAGCGGTCCACCTTCATTAATGGCGGCATTCGCTACAAATATATCGAAATCATATTTTTCAATTTCTCTTAAATCAATAGGATTGGTAATATCGAGTTTAAAAACCTCCATATTCACGTCTAGGTCTCTTGTTTCCCGTATAAGCGCTGTTTTTTGGGATGTCGTCTCAGTAGTCGCTATGACGTGATGACCTTTCTTCGCCAGGCCAATAGCCGTACCTTTACCAAGCCCACTTCCAGCTCCTGTTATAAAAATTGTTTTTCCCATTTTGTAATTCCTCCTTCTCCATTCTTTCGCCTCCTTTTCTTCTTCCCGATAGGTATTTACATAAACCTACCTGGTGATTGTCCGAATTGTATAGACATAAATCCTATTCTATTTCAAATAAGTAAAATAGATCTGCTACAAAATGGAGAACATATGGTTATCTCAAAACTTCAACTTCTTTTTTTATTTCAATAAATAGTAAGAGAAAATACCTCTTTAGATAAAACTCCGATACATAGAGCAATCGAACTATTACTGTACTGCAGTTGAGAAATTTAAAATCAAGTAAATGGACAGGATGAATCGTTTTCTGCATCTTATATATGTGGATAAAATAAAGAGATTAAACTTATCATTTTAAGGAGAAGAGATAGCATGTTTTATAAGTTTCTAGCCATCTTAGTCGCACTATTCGTTTTTGTTTCAGGTTCTCCTATGGAAAAAAATGTACAAGCTGCATCATCCAAAACTAAATATGTCACGGCAAGTACATCGAATATCCGCAGTGGTGCTGGGACTAAATACAAAGTCATTACAACTGTCAATAAGAACAGCTCTGTTAAAGTAACTCAGACGAAAGATTCTTGGAGAAAAGTAACTGTTGGAAATAAAAGCGGTTGGGCTTCCAGTAAATATTTGACCTCCAAAAAGCCGACAGCTTCTAAAAATCTAGCTGAAGGCCTAAAGACAGTGGAGAGCAACAAGCAGCTCATTCTTGTTACTTCAAATGGCTATAATACATCAAATGCTGAAATTCGCACATTCGAGAGAAACTCTAAAGGGAGTTGGGTGCCTGTATTAACAACCAAAGGCCATATAGGGAAGTATGGATTCGCGAAGGAAAAGGATATGAAAGAAGGCGGCAAAAAGTCTCCAATTGGAAAGTATACAATCGGCACAGCTTTTGGGAGGAAAGCGAATCCTGGAACAAAGCTGAATTATCGTAAAATCACAGCTGATGATGTATGGGTGGATGATCCTAAATCAAAACTTTATAACACTTGGCAATCCAAAAAGAAAACAAAGACTCATTGGAAAAGCGCTGAAAACATGAACATTGCAGCATACACGTATGGGTTTGTGATTAACTACAATACAAAACGAATACCCTATAAGGGCAGTGCTATCTTCTTCCATATTGGCAATAGCTATACCTTAGGCTGCACTGCAACTTCTGAAGAAAACGTAAAAAGAATTCTCAAATGGTTGGATCCTAAAAAGAATCCAGTTATTATTCAAACTCCGATTAATGAGTTAACTAACTATTAATAAGTAAACCCTGCATGACTAATGAATGCAGGGTTATATTGTCCGCTTCCATTCTAGTGGGATTTAACCAAAATAGAGTATCTACCAATATGGTTAGATACTCTACTTTAAAATTAATGGCAGACCATTTCTTTTGTGCATAGACCCAGTGCTTCCGCCGTTGACTTATTGATTTCCTTGAATAGGTCTGGATTTTCCATCAGGGACATTCCATAAGAAGGAATCATCTCTTTTATTTTCTGTTCCCACTCCGTTTTATATTGCGGGAAACATTTATCTAATAGCTTAAGCATAACGTGAACAGCGGTAGAAGCTCCTGGTGAGGCACCGAGCAATGCCGCAATTGATCCATCTGCGGAACTGACAACTTCTGTACCAAACTGCAGTGTCCCCTTGCCTTCTTCCGTATCTTTAATCACTTGTACACGCTGGCCTGCCACTACTGTATCCCAATCTTCGATGTTCGCATTTGGAATAAATTCTCGTAATTCTTCCATGCGCTTTTCATCTGATAACATGACCTGCTGAATCAGATACTTGGTCAAAGCCATCTCTTTGACACCGGCTGCCAGCATAGTAATCACATTATTCGGTTTTACAGATCCAATTAAATCCAGATTGGAACCTGTTTTTAAAAACTTCGGCGAGAATCCGGCAAACGGTCCGAATAACAAGGTTTTTTTACCGTTGATAAAACGTGTGTCCAGATGCGGAACAGACATTGGAGGAGCACCAACCTTGGCCTTTCCATACACTTTGGCATGATGTTTCTCTACAATCTCAGGATTGTTGCATACCATAAACAACCCGCTTACAGGAAACCCTCCAATATGTTTGGACTCTGGAATCCCTGTTTTTTGAAGTAAAGGCAGACTTCCACCTCCACCACCGATAAAGACAAAATCCGCAGTATGGTATTCAAGTTTACCATTCTCCATATCATGCACTTTCACTTGCCACAAATCATCATTAGTACGCTTAATATCCTCTACACTGTGCTTGTAGTTGATCTCCACATTGTTATTCTGTAAATGTTCAATCAACATTCGTGTCAACGCCCCAAAATTAACATCCGTTCCGGAGTCAATTTTTGTAGCTGCAATTGGTTCTTCTGATGCGCGCCCTTCCATGATAAGCGGAACCCATTCTTTCAGCTTTTCAGGGTTCTCCGATAATTCCATCCCATCAAACAAAGGATTTTTAGAAAGCGCTTTAAAACGTTTTTTCAAGAAAGTTATATTATCTTCTCCCTGTACTAAACTCATATGAGGGATTGCCATGATAAAATCTTTAGGATTGTGAATCAAATTACTTTTAATAAGATAGGACCAAAACTGCTTTGATTGCTGAAACTGTTCATTAATTGTAATAGCCTTGCTAATATCTATAGATCCGTCCGCTTTTTCGGATGTATAGTTAAGCTCACACAGCGCAGAATGACCCGTCCCTGCATTATTCCATTCATTAGAGCTTTCTTCCCCTGCACTTGCAAGTTTTTCGAATACTTTGATATCCCATTCAGGTGCTAACTCTTTCAGCATAGACCCCAATGTCGCGCTCATAATCCCGGCACCAATTAAGATAACGTCTGTTTTCTTCTGCATGTTGCTCATTATAACCATCCTTATCCCCTAAATTGTAAAAAAAGAGACACTTTCCTGTTAGATGCAACAAAAAGAAGGCTTTACCCAGGAAACCCTTTCATCTCAAAATTTACCATATCACTTTTATTATAATGATTCATCCACTAAAATATCCACTATTTACAGATAATTATAAACTATTTGATGATTTTTAAAAAGGTAGAACCTTGTACTAAGAGGGATGGAGGTTCAAAGGAATCACACAGATTCCTAGATACCGAACAAAAGGAACATGATTACTTTAAAGGTTATTTAAAGATATTTTATGAATAAGAGATGAAGAAGCCCATAAAAACTTTTTCGCAGAATGAATACTCTCGAAAAAGCGATGTATCATTCAGAGACAAACTAATAGTTGATTCTTGATTCTAAATATCAATAATTTCCAGAAATTTTTTTTTCAAACCACTCATTATATTCTTATATAATAAAAGGCTCCTATCGTTTTCTAGATAGAAGCCTTTTGAATCAAGATGTGAGATATCCTTTAACAACAAGACGTTTAGTTCCACTGGCCGTACAGGTAACTAGAGTGATTTCATTCTTATTCGGCTGATCATTTAAAATGTCTACATTTTGGGGAGTTACTATTTCTATTGAATCTACTTGATAGGTATAAACATCCTCTCCATCTACTAAGTATATTTCATCCCCTATCACCAATTCATCCAAACGATTAAAGTGCCGTCCTTTTACTGAACTATTATGACCAGCAATCGTATAATTCCCCTTTCCTGGGACTTGGTTACTTTTAATCTGAGTTAATGCTATGTTTAAATATTCTTTTGTTGTTTCAGAAAGCACTGGAGCTTGTAAATCAATCGCTGGTATACGTAATTCCAATGCTTCCATTAAAACATCATTCTTTATAGACAAGGAAGAAGATAATTCTTCTTCCTGTCCAGTTTCTATCTCAGTTTCTTGAATTCTATTCAGTGCGGTCTGTAATTTTTCTATGTCTTCCCCTTGCTTTTGATGCATGAATAAAGGATAGAGGATGCATGCCACTCCAAGTAAAAGAAGTAATATTCCAAACTTCTTCATTTTATCCATGCGTTTTAGAACGTCTTAACATGAAGATTCCACCTACTACAATTAATAAAATGCCTAGTGGGGTTAACACTCTGAATAATACTTCTCCAGTTTGCGGAAGGCGCTCTATTTTTTCATAGATATTTGAAAAAACTTTATTCTTGTTAGATTCAGCTTTTATGTTCGCTGAATCATTTACTTGACTGCTTGATGAATCTGTTTCATCAACTGAAGGATCAGTTGAATTTACATGTGAGTCGGAATCAGTTTCTTCTGATCCTGTTGATTTTTTATTCTCAATTGTCAATTCAACATATAGATTATCATTATTAATTGTAACTTCTTTCTCTTGCTCGATCAGAACATATCCAGCCGGTGCTTTTGTTTCAGCTAATTTATATATTCCTACGGATAGATCGTCGAAGATCAGTGTTCCCTCTTCATTTGTCGTACCTGTTTTGATCACTTTCCCATCTTGAGTAAGCGTAAATTCCGCTCCTGCTAACTTTTCTTTTGTATCTACATCTACTTTTGTAATTTCAAGGGAGCCTGTCTTCACTTCTGGGATTATGACTTTGTCCTTAAACGTAACTTGGACGTGCTGCTGGTCTCCTTCTCCGATTGTAATGCGTTTCACTTCAGGATTAATCTCATAGCCCTCTGGGGCTTTTGTTTCTTTTAATTCATACGTACCAAATGGCAGGTTCTCAAACTTCACGATTCCTTCTTCATTTGTTGTGCCTGTTTTGATTACTTTTCCATCTTGATAGAGGGTAAACTCTGCTCCCGCTAATCTATCTTGCGTATCTGCATCTTCTTTTATAACCTCAAGGGAACCAGTATTTGTGATCTCATCCTCCAATGGAAGTGTAGCGTTGAATAGATAATTATGTAATTCAAAGCCACTACCTGATGCACTGTTGTAATCTTTTACAATTAAGTTCCCATTAATATTACCGCTTCCCGTTGGTGTAAATACCGCATCTGGTGCTAATATTGCTCCTATCATCGAGAACCCTTGAAGATGTAATTCTGTTAAATTTGGGAAGTTCCATAATATCCTACTTCCAGTACTATAAGAAGGATCACTACCATTCAAAGTAATGCCATAATCCCCCATTGTCAAACTACTTCCATCTACATTAATTAATATAATTGAAGAATTTGGTACTACCAAATCCAAACCCCATAAGTTACCATGAGATAATTGTTCCGTTGTTAAATTGAAAATATTTAATTTAGGATCCTGTCCTGTTAAAACAAGCTTTGACCCTATCTTTTCAACATATCCATTCGCTGTTAACTGTGACCATTTCTTAGATTTATACTTCAAATCATTATAAACTGCATTAAAATCAATAACATCTGCTGTAAATGGGTTTCCTTCTACTCCATTAACATTCGTCATTGTATATTGTCCAACAACACCTTTTGTACCAATAGCTGTATTTCCCTTTTGATTTGTACCGCCTATGGCCGTTAACTTTTTACCTACAATTAAATCATACCGTTCTGTCGACGTTGATAATTGCAAACTACTTCCTATAGTATAATTAGTATAATGTGCTTCATTCCCCACCGCTACTCTTCCTTCTGAGTCAGAGCTTTGGTGTGTATGGTTATTAAAAGCAAAAATATTGAAGTCTTTAGCAATTCCTAAATCCCCCCAATTCGCTGCTTCCGTTTGCTTTGTGGAAATAGGTAGCCAGGAAATGAAAAAAGATAAAATAATTGAATAGATTAGTAACTTCCTCATTCTACATTCTCCTTTACCAGCTATTTTTTCTTATTGCCTTAAGAAAATTAGTTAATTAATTTTCTTAATTATATTAATATACTAAAATATTAATTAATAATCGCATTAAAAGTCAAACTATCAAAGATAAATAAATC
>JAZUQD010000009.1:0-1933 GCA_045605505.1 Pradoshia sp. | reverse complement strand
GTATTAATGGTTCTAAGCCTTGTTTAGTACGTTCCGCATTAGTAAGATCAAGTACTTCCTGCTCATCTGCACTTACGTCATAATCACTTGATTCTGTACTATTGGAATCAGAAGTATCTTCTTCCACTGTTGGAGCATCCGTACTTGGTTTATTTTGTTCTACGGCATCATTTGGACCTGAATCCATATCTGGTTTATCAATAGTTGGAAGTTGCACAGATCCCCATGGGAATTTAATAAAGCCTCCGCTGATTATCACTTTATATGAAGTTGTTGCATTCGGTTTAGAAGATACACTGGCTGCCTCTGCACCTGTCAAAGCTGTAAAAGAAAGCGCTGCTGCGGCTGCAATTGTAACGATAAGTTTATGTTTCATCGGTAAATCTCCTCCTGTCATGATGTTTGTTTAATCGACTCTCACATCGTAACATGAGTTTTTTGTAACATTTGGACCATAAACTACCAGACAGCTAGAGATAGGATAATAGACATCCCTCACACATAGCATAAACCTAACTTAATATATTGATATATCAACAGTCCTGATTAAACCTCTCTTTTTTCCATATTCTGAAAATCCAGTCCCTCTTTTTGTAAAATCCCCACTTTTATCCTATAAAATAATTATTGACAGGTATTTAATAATTGAGGATTCTTTACTGATACTACAGCTATGTTACAAGCATTGCAGTTATTTTTAAATAATGTTGAGTAAACCTAGTATTGCGGGCTATGGTAATGGGGAATTTAAATAGTACCTTTGTAAAAAAGATGGAGAAAACGAATTGTTCTCTCCATCTCTGTTCTTCTGACTTAGTCGTTGAATATAGCAGGGTAATTTCTATATAGCAGACATCACGTAAGTGACACCATAAACTTTACAATCAAGTCCTTAAAGGTTAACTAACTAATTTAAAGAGTAGTGACAGTTACTTAAATATACATGAGACTGTCGCAGAAAATCCCTATACCATAGTTAAAAGGAGCAGGTTATTACCTGCCCCTACCACCTACCATATCACATTCATTCGTAACCTCTTTATTTCCATTCGACAACTTTGTCTACTGCAAGACGCATAGTCGGGAATCCATTATCAGCCGCCTTGCCCATAGTCATAATCATGACCGGAGCATATCGTTCTTGATCTAACCCAAACACATCATTAATTCGCATCTTATCGAATCCCGCAATAGGATTGGTATCATATCCGTGAGCACGAGCCACGAGCATCAATTGCATGGCTACATGGCCACAGTCCGTCATGACGATATCTCTGCGATCCTGTTCAGTCAGTGAAGCAATCCATCCTAAAACACCTTCAACCTGGCGTTCTTTATATTCAGCAGGCATATACCCAAGCTCTACATTTGCACTATAAATTTCATCAGCTTTTAATGTATTGTGCAAGTCGCCAAAAATTGCAATCGTTACCGCTGATGTATTAATTTTTTTATGATTGGTCGGTGAGGCAATATCCATTAATTTTGCTTTTGCCTCATCACTTTCTATAACAAGAAAATACCAAGGCTGTAGATTCGTTGAAGATGGTGCGCTTGTTGCTTCACTAAATATCGCTGTCATCTCTTCATGACTGATCTTAACCAGGGGATCGTAACTTTTCTGAAATCATTAGTTGGGGCAACATGAGAACTACTAGACATGTTTATTCTCCTTTATGATTAGATTGAATTGAACAGTATTACATCTGACCTGGATTAAAATCACATAGTCTAGCTATTAATATATAACTCTATTCTCGATTGCTTGATAGGCCTTGAACAATTTTTTACATTCTTCATGATCAACTCGCTGCAAATCATATGAACGCTTCCCATCAATCATTTTATAAAAGACATCATCCCTAAACCCTATTTTATCTGTATCCAATCGATCACATCCATAATAAACAGTCGTGATACCTGCCCAAAGGAT
>JAZUQD010000008.1:0-2350 GCA_045605505.1 Pradoshia sp. | reverse complement strand
AGACACCCTGGAGTTGATCTGCTACTAGCTTTCTGCTTTCTCTTACTTGTTTTTTTAATTTTTGGTTTGCATTGTAATAAGAGATTTCCTGAAGCATCGCCTCCGTCACTTTATCATATCTTGTACAGAACCGTTTCCATTCTCTCTGAGTGGCCTGCGGAATTTGCCCGGACTCATCCTGTAAAGTCTCAACTAAATCCCCCATCATTCCATACGTATAATCAAAATTCTTCGCCCAGCAATGATCCTTTTTGAAACAGGTCTGGCATGTTTTTTCAGTCACATTGCTTAGAAAATAATCCAATTCACGTTCCTTTTCTACCTCCTTTGTTGTTTGTTCCTCCATCTGTGAAAAACTATTCGATAAAGCCTGGAAAACGGATGAAAATTGATTCACTCTTTGCGCAGTAACATCTCTGACCCTCCTGACATATCGCTGTTGTTCATTTGTATGCTCTGCTGTTCCAGGAATATGTTTGGCTACTTTTGAAATAAGAGAGGCAGGAGTCATAAAAAACAAAGTAATAGCCAATAAGGATTCATATAGAGTTATCGATATATTTTGGCTACCTTCTCCGTAAAGGCCAATTAATAAGGTGGCAATAATTAAGCCGAGAGAGGCCCCTATTTTTTTCCCCTCTTTAAGCAATCCACCAAGCAAGCCTGAAAAGGCTAATAAGCTCATCTGGAAAAGGCTGCTTAAATTAGCCAGACTAAATATTAATCCAGTCACCACCCCTACTGTTGATCCAATAGAAGCACCGCCTGAGACGGCAAAGAGCAGAACCAGATACCTACTTAATGTATGATCAATAGCAATATCATAGATTGTCCAACCAATCGTACCTGTCATAACAGAGGCCATCATGATAATTAAGCTGATCACTTCTTCCGTTCTTAAACCTTGGGGGCTTTTTTTCATAGCAATCAGCGGGATACATTGAATAAAAATTAATGTAAGAATAAGAGCTAATCCAGCTTCAACGCCTATCATCATGCCATCGTAAATTTCAAATTTCATATATCTCAAGTAGCGTTCAGTTGCTCCTGCAATTCCCAAGGCTATTAAAACGTAAAAGCCAACTACTTTGAATTGGTTTTCGACCGATGGCTGTCTCAGCTTATATAAAAGGAGAAAGATGGCGCATGAGGCAAATAAACTTAATCCTGCTGACCAGGAAATGGTTAATGCTCCTCCTATTGAAGCCACCATAACAAGCGGAGAACGCTCGCGTCTCATCATATAGACTGCTGCAAAAAACGGCAGAGAGAATGGTGCCAACTGCGAAAGAATAAGCGCCCTTCCCAGGAGAAATCCCAATACCACTAATATATATCCTTTTTTCACAAAGTAATCTTCAAACTTTGTTACATACTTGTCTACTAATTGAGAAGGATTCCATCTACCAGTATCATATTGAACGTCTGTTACCGATCCATACATTGTACTTTGAGTTTTTTCCACTTTACCACTCCTCTAACAGGTGATTGTCTCTCATTATAAGGGGGATATAATCCTAAATTTGTCAGAACGGAGGATAAATGATTATAAAGTGTTCGACGGCATTCCATGGTAATGGGCAAAACCAAACACAAAGGTTAGCGAAGGAAAGAATATAAAGATTATTTTCTTTACTTGCCTTGTAGGATTGAATAGAAGATAGAAGAATAAGCTATTTATTTAACTGTAATATTCAAACTATTGGCTAAAATATTTAAACCATTGACAAAGTATTTACTAGATTGTAAGATAATTTTTGTGCTTAGAGGCACATTTGATTATGGCGGTGTAGCTCAGCTGGCTAGAGCGTACGGTTCATACCCGTAAGGTCGGGGGTTCGATCCCCTCCGCCGCTACTTTATTTGGCCCCTTGGTCAAGCGGTTAAGACACCGCCCTTTCACGGCGGTAACACGGGTTCGAATCCCGTAGGGGTCATTTTATAAAAAAACCAGGGAATATTCCCTGGTTTTTTTCTTTATATGCAGAATATGTCTTTTTACTCAATTATCTTACATCAGTCTTTCATACATAAATTCTACTAACTCTATATCTGAAGAAGTTCAGTGTAACCCTTGAACCTTTCTTGTTCCTAATTACTTCTCATGCGGTACTCACTTTTTCCTACTTACCAATCTGCCAAACCAATTAACAATCTACTCCACCTATTTCTTCCGTAAAGAAGAACATACAAAAACAGACCACCAATCGTGATGGTCTGTTATATGAATTGCCATTTTGTTTCAGCAGCAAGGTTTAGCCGCGTCTTCCGCCTCTGCCACCTCGTTTGGACTCTGTATTCCGTTTAAGAGATGACATGCGCTCTTCACTATCTTTCAAGAAGCGGGCCA
>JAZUQD010000007.1:0-2643 GCA_045605505.1 Pradoshia sp. | reverse complement strand
TCCTTTTGTTTGAACCAATAAATCGGATCGTCCGACTGCATCTTGGAGATTAGTAATTCCAAGTTCAGCTGCAAGTGTTTTTAATTCATTGCCAAAGGCGGTGAAGAGGTTGATGATTCCTTGGACTGCTAAATCAAATTGTCTTGGAACAAATCTTCGTAAGCCGTGTTCTTTAGCTTCAGCTTCAGAATCAATTTGTGTAGCAATTCCTACATGACATGTGTCAAGATGGCAACCCCTGCATGTTGTACATCCGATTGCGATCATAGATAGTGTTCCAAAACCTACACGATTTGCGCCTAAAAGCATAACCTTGAGTACATCTTTTGCACTTTTAAGGCCACCATCAGCCCAAAGCTCGACATCTTGTCTAAGCCCGGCCTCCAGTAAAGCATTATGGGCCGCTTTAACACCAATTTCTACTGGTAAACCAACATTTTGAAGGGCATGAATACGAGCAGCTCCGGTACCACCATCAAAACCGCTTAGTGTGATGATATCAGCTCCGGCTTTTGCAATCCCTACAGCAATTGTGCCTATGTTTGGAACGATAGGTACTTTAACAGCTACTTTTGCTTGGTCATTGGCTGTTTTTAACTCATGGATCATTTGGGCTAAATCTTCAATTGAATAGATATCATGATTGTTTGATGGTGAAATCAAATCTGAGCCAATTGTTGCATTACGTGCTTCAGCAATTTTTGACGTTACTTTAGAACCTGGCAGGTGACCGCCTTCACCTGGTTTAGCTCCTTGGCCAATTTTGATTTCAAGTAAATTGGAGGAATTCAATAATTCCGCATTTACACCAAAACGACCTGAGGCTATTTGCTGACCGCGCGTGCGTGGGTATTTGCCTAGCATGTCTTTGATCTCTCCACCTTCACCATTCATGCTAATCATATTGAGGCGATCCGCCCCTTCAGCATAGGCACGGAAAGCTGTTTCATTTTGTGAACCAAAAGACATTGACGCAATCACAAATGGAAGACTATGTTCACCAACTCCAATGTCGACTGTTCCTGGATCAATGGTTTGATCGACTTTCTTAAAATCTGTTAAATGACGGATAGTCGTCGGATTTTGTTCTTCTTGTTCTGAGATTTTTTCACCATAAGCCTGATAATCTCCTGTCGAAGCTACATCACCAATTGCTTTCCAGATTCGGGGAAACAGATGGAAAGTCTTTCCGACCCGTTCTTTATCATTGGCATAGTCTATTGCACGCTGTTTCGCATCTTCCTTTAATTGATCGAATTGATAGATTAACTGATTAGAGCCAAAAAAGTTCACAATTTTGAGTGTCTCAGCAATTTCTTCATGCAATCCGATAGAGGAGAATAAACGTCCATAACCACGAAGTTCGTGAATGCCAAGGGTTGAAATTACTTTTTCTAACCCTTTCGTTAAAGAGTTATATAGATTGATAACTGGTTTAGGCTGTTCATCTGTAACGGTACGGAATAGATAATAGGGGTTAATCAAGTTAGCTCCTAAACCATAAATAACCATAATATCATGCAAATTACGAATCGCTGCAGAGCGTACCAGAATGGCGCAATCTCTGCGTTTATCGGCTTTTCCTAAAACTTTATCGACTTCAGCGACAACAAGGGTGGGATCAATCCATAAATGTCCTTCTTTATGAGCCAATTCATCATCCAGGCAGAGAAGAACGCACCCTTCTGAAACAGCGGTAAGAGCCTGTTGACTGATTCGATCCAGAGCTTCCTTGATCGTTTCATCATCAGAAAATGTCATGGATATCGTTTGTAATTCCTGAGTATCCATAAATAATTGTTGTATCTGTTCATAAGAAGGCTGTTTTACAAATTGTGCACAATCCTGTCCAGCTTTTCCTTCAGCTAGAAGAGGTGTTAATAACTCAATCACTGTGTTTAATGTTGGTTTATTTGTAAACAAGGAAGGGCGTTTACCAATAACTGTACGCGTAGAAAAGTGTTCCATTTCCCGGTCACGGTCAATGGCCGGATTTGTAACAACTGCTACACTTTCTTTAATAAAGTCTGCAATATTTTTACGATCTGAGTTGAGTGCTGCCAGAGGAGCATCATGCCCAAGTGAACGGATTGGCTCAGCGCCTTTTTCAGCCATTTGCTCAATAAGCTGAATATGGTCTCGTTCCCATCCAAACGCTTTATATTGTCCATTTTGGATTTTCGCATCTTCCTGTGCAACAATTCCTTCTTTGACATCAGGAGGTGTTAAGCGTATGCGAGCTTCTTTAAAGTTGAGTCGATCGCTAAACCGTTTATAAACTTCCTCCTGGTAAGAGGTATATTCATATAGTTTTATTGAATCTCCATTCCACTTTAATCCAACCTTTTCTCCCGGACCAATTGGTTTGGGATCAGCTACATATTCTGTTGTTGAAATAACACCCGGCTCAGACCCAAACAAATAAGAGGTTGACGTTTCCATCATCCAAAGTGGACGTAGTCCAAGTGAATCCACAGAGAAAGCAGCTTCATCCCCGTGACGGGAAATAATACCTGCCGGGCCTTGTGCAAAATGGCCCCAGCTTTCACGCAAATAAGTATACAAATCCTGAAGGTCATGCGAATATTCCTTTATTTCATTAATTATTGGAGGGAAGATAATATCAAGCGCTTCAAATAAAGA
>JAZUQD010000006.1:0-19342 GCA_045605505.1 Pradoshia sp. | reverse complement strand
ACAAATAATGGATCCCATCCAACATGTTCAATATCTGCAGTAAAGCCTGCTTCCTTAGCTATAGCATTAACGATATCAACATCAAAGCCGACCACTTTACCTTCTTTTTGAAATTCGAACGGTGAATAAGCCGCATCTGTCACAACTCTCAACGTTTTCTCTTTATCGCCTTCACCGCTGGCACTTTCCTCCTTACTCGTACCGCAAGCAGCAATGACTGTCATAATAGACATCATAATTAACGTTAAAAATAATTTCTTTTTCAAAATGAATCCCCCTTTTTATTTTAAATATTCCGAAAAGTCTATGAATTACATTATAAGGTTGGTCTTGGGATTACGCAATTTAATTTTGAATATTTTGTATTTTTTAACGTTAAAAGGAAACGATATCTAATTATTAAAAATAATCCACATTTTTCTTTAAAAATTCAGAAATAATTAATTGTGTTTTTCTTTTTTACCAAGCAAAATATTGAATATAGAACGGAAAAGAAAAGAGGTCAGTATGGAAACTAAATCAAAAGCTTTATATGATTATTTGATTACTCATTCGGATAAAATAATTGAAGACTGGTATGCGCGATTACCAAAATCCACTAAAGCTGATTATTCTCTTAAAGCGCCTATCCATAAAGTCAATGCTTTAAAGAAGCAATTTAAAGAGTACTTACTTTTAGTAACAGACAGCCTATTTCAATCAGAAGAAGAACGGAATTTTATAGTAAAAGAACGCACGCTCTCGATTGCACATGTACGGCTGGAATCACGTACTCCTTTAAGCACTTCTATCAATGCCGCCGGTTTATTAAGAAAAGTAATTTGGGATTATGTTAAACGCTTTATCCAAAATACCAGTCTAGAAATTAGCTTTGAAGATATTTTTTACTGGGAAGAAAAGTTTAACTCAACCATTGATCAACTTACTCAAAGTTACACAGAAAATTATATCAACATACTACTAGATCAAATTCTCTCTCAATCAAATCTTATTAATGAATTAAGTTCTCCGGTTATTAAATTAACTAAAAATGTTGGGTTATTGCCTATTGTAGGAGATATTGATTCAGCCAGAGCTAAGGCTATTAATGAAAGTACCCTTCAGCAGAGTGCGGACACTCAGATTTCAACATTAATCATTGATTTATCTGGAGTATATATTGTTGATACCATGGTAGCCCAGCGCCTTTTTCAAATGATAAAAGCACTTAAACTGATCGGTGTACAGGTAATCCTGACAGGAATTCGTGCGGAGGTCGCTCAAACAAGCATACAGCTTGGAATTGATTTTTCAGATATTCAAACAGAAAGTAGTGTAGACCAAGCTTTTACTAAAGTAGGGGTCCTGATTGAAGAAGTGTAATCTTTTCTTACTCCTCACATCTATTTTTCCATTCATTACATATATCTGCATAGTAAACAGCGACTAGTATTCCAGACTTGGTATAGTCGCTGTTATCACTTTTATTAGTTGCTTGCCAGCTAATTCTCTTGCTTGAGAGTATATTCTCTGTGTTTATGGGTATAGTTCTAGCAAACCTAGTTATAGATTCGGAGGATTTTTATGTGGATTAATAAACCTTTTTATAAATACGCCACTGCTGCCATTCTGATATTGATTATTATCTATCTATTAGGGAAAATTGATTACTTTATGTGGCCTTTTCAAAAGCTGATTATAACCATCTTTTTTCCTATCCTGATAGCCGGGCTTCTTTATTATATATTGAGACCTATCGTTCATTTTTTCAGTAAATATATGCCTATTACACTTAGCATTCTTCTCCTCTATGCAGTAATCGGCGGAATAGGTTATAGTGCCGTTCATTTTCTTGGGCCGAAGATTGTTTCTCAGAGTGAGGAACTCATTCATAAAATCCCTGACAAACTAGAAAAAATCACATCAGAATCCAAGAATATGTTAAATGAGAATACATCAAACTTCCTATCAGCGGATAAGATTCTTCAATATGCAAAAGAATACTCAGACTCTTTTCCAAAGCTATTATCCGATCATGCTGTCACTATTTTTTCAACAATCACCAGCATTATCACTGTGCTCTTAATTGTTCCTTTTATTGTATTTTACTTTCTCAAGGATGGAGATAAACTTAAACCCTTCCTATTAAAACATATTCCTTCGAACGTAGAAGCAGAAGGAAACCGTATCTTAATGGATGTGGATAAAACCTTATCCACCTATATTGTTGGTCAATTTATCATTGCCGTTGTCGATGGCTTCCTGATGTATATTGGCTATCTTATCATTGGGCTTGACAACGCATTAATCCTGGCTATTTTCGCAACCTTACTGACTGTAGTGCCTTTCCTTGGGCCATTTCTCGGGACCATCCCTGCGCTGATTTCAGCTTTATTAATCAGCCCATTTACCGCCTTAAAAGTACTAATATTATTGGCGATCGTTCAGCAGCTTGAAGGGCATCTCGTTACACCACAAGTCATGGGCAGGCGCCTGGATATTCATCCATTAACGGTTATATTATTACTTCTTGTAGCAGGTTCCCTATATGGATTTATCGGCATCCTCATTGCTATACCTACTTATTCTGTTGTGAAGGTTATTGTACAAAATTTCATCAAGTTTTATAAACTGCGAACCACTTAATGTTCATAAATGTAAACAAAAAAAAGGTGACTCAAGGCTGTTTAACCAGCCGTATGAGTCACCTGATTTTTTTATCTTAAGATAGGCTGAACTTCTTTCTGTCCAATCAAGATCCATTCGTACTGACGTAATCGCAATTCGTACAGCTTTAATGGATCACGATATAGTTCAGGTTGAGAACGCATTTTCTCAAGCACTCCGTTGTGCTCTACAATTTGCTCATTCGTATCAGCGATTGCTCCATTCATCACTTCTTTTGAATCTGCAAAGAACATCGAAACATCTCGAGTAATCGATTTTTCAAACATATCAAATTGCAGTAAGAATTTATCTGCAATCAATTCAGCAACCTCTGTGTAATCCTGTGTTTCAATAAGAGTTGTATACTTATTGTACAGAACGCTTTTATTCGCAATCGATCCAAACAACATTCCGGCACCTTTCAATAATAATTGTTGTGGTGTATGACGAAGTAGAATATTAATGGTTTCCATTTGTATTCCGCTTGTCATTCTGTTTGCATCTCTGCGCCAATCATCTAATACTCTGAAATCACATTCGAATTTCATTCGGTCTTCACGATAAATGGCATTAAAGCTCTCGGCCATTTCGGTTAGATACCCCTGGCTTTCCTTCAATTCTATTTCAGCCTCAGTGATCCAATCCTTTAGAGAGTAAAAATACTTAGGCAAAATAGTTGTTTCTATATATTCCTGAACTCGTAAATTCATACTTTCATTTAATTCCACATGAATTTTACGGAAATCACTGTCCTCTGTAAGTAAATCTTTGCTGGCACGCAATATTTTCGGTACGGCTGCCTCCACATCAAGACGAATGGCTTCTTTCCTTTGTTTAAACGACTTACGTAACAATACAGCTTTTTCTTTTTCCAAATCGTCCATCTGATTCTTGGCACCATTTAGTTTAGCTAAAAGGTCCTCATTCCAATGAATAGATTCTACCAAGCTTTCTTCTCTCTCCAGTCGTTGATCCAACAAGTTAGAAATAGTTTCTCGAACAAAGTGAAGCAGCTTAGCTGTACGCGCATTTTCCGTATACTTACTTTTCAGATTCATTTGTATAAACTCAGCAAGATCAGAAAGCTGCCTGTTACCTACATAATGAGCGGAATGTGCAAATATTTTTGCATTCGGCAAATAAGGACTAATTCTTGACCAAGCTTCATCTACTATACGAATCGCTTCCTGATCATTATGAACAAGATCCATTTTATTTAATAAGAAATGTATTGGCATATCAGGTACTTGTTCATGAATCATCATAACAATTTCACGTTCTTTATTTGTAAATGGATCATTTACATCCAATACAAGCAAAAGACTGTCTGCCATATTTAAATAGCGGCGTATTTCATGCATTTTATTATTCGCAATACTAAATCCTGGAGTATCAATGATTGCAATATGGTTATCAGATAAAAATTTATTCTGCATCTGGTATTCAATGATACTTACATCAGAACTCATCAAGCTTCGATTTGATACTTTTTCTTCCAAGTCCTCTAGTGTAAGTCGATTAATCGAGGAATTGGTAACTTCCACTATGCCTTCTTCTTCTGCATTTTTAAACATGATAGCCGAGGATGTGGGTTCGTCAAATAACTCTTCCCCTAATATAGAATGGATTAAAGCTGATTTTCCGCTTCCGCTTGTTCCAGCAATCATAATATGTTGTACATCAACATCTAATAGTTCATCAATAATCCATTTGTCCCTTTCACTGACAGCGAGGTTATTTTGATTGGCCCATTCATCAATTTCTTCAAATAGACGAACGCTATCTTCCAGGCCGTTCCGATTATTTTCAGCTTTCATTAAGACTCTTTCAGCTATATCAACATCCGTTTGTCCAATGGTAGCCGGGAAATTATCGTTCCATGCCAGTACTGCAGAAGAAGCCAGTAGAGCATGGTGCCTATCTGCAAGACGAAGCCAATTGCGTAAAAGGCTTGGTACTAAGCCTTTTAAAGATTTTATTGGTTTGGCTCCATTAATTAATTCGAAATATCCCTCTTTAAATAAACAGGATAAATTGGACCATTGCACGATATGGATGAATTCCAGATCTTGAAGTAAATCATTAAATCCCTGAACCCAGGACATATAGGCAGGCTCACCCTTATAGCTATTCCAAAGAGATACGGCTAGCTGTTCGAATTGGGTGCTGTCAATAGAATAAAGCTGGTGTAAAACTTGATAAAAATAGCCAGGTTCCATATTTTTCGTTACACCTTGATCAATATAGGACTGCAGGATATCATACCAAATTAATGACTCTGTACGAATAGATTCATTGACCGCAAGTTCAACTGCACTATCCCAGTCATTCTGACTCTCAAAGAATGAACGCGCAATTTCTGTCACTTGAGAATCATCAGGATTTAATTTAACGACCTTTTTAATCGTTTTATCAGCCATTTCTGTTTTATTTAATTTTATATAAAGAGCAAACAACTGTAATCCAACCTCAGTATTCAATATAATCGATTCTGTCTCGATCGATTTATAAAGCTCTTCCGCATTAGCATACATGGCTAATTCAAAATAAGCATCCGCCATATTCTTTTTAGCCCAAGGTTCCAGATCATCGCTAACCTTTTCCCATTTAAAAATAGAAGCCTCGTAATCTTTATGGTGGAAATAAATCTCTCCCTGAGCAAATCTTAATATGGATAACTCAGGTAGTTCTTTTTGTTGTTCTGCGAGTAATTCTTCACTTACTATAAGCAACGGGTTCGCCGCATTATTGTTTATTAAGGTCTTATATAAGGACTTTTCAATCAAGTTATTTTCATTATTCATCATACGACCCCTCCCTGGTTCATTTATATAAATTGGATACTATAATACTATATAACTTATATAGTGTAATAAAAATTGATTGCAAAATGATTTCTTTTAAGTTTCATCTTCAATACATTGTGAAAGGAGACTGGAACAATTGTCATAATTGAAATAAATATAGTACTAGATTATTTCCTATACCCACTATTAATTAACTAAAACCATTGTATGTTTGTATCTTTTCTTTTTATTATATCAGTATATTTTAGCAGATGGCATAGTTCATTTTATTCATAAAAAATAGCCCATGACTTAAAAATCATAGGCTTCCTTTTCTGATGTTTATTTCCACCAATTATCGTGTATACTTGCTGGCATTTGGCGTTTGTGTTCAGTTTTTAAATATTGCTTTTCAATTTTCAGAGCAGCTTCAGGGTCTACTTTGCGACCTTCCAAGTAATCATCAATCGTATCATAAGATATACCAAGCTCTGTTTCATCTGCTTGCTGCGGTTTATTGTCAAGTAAATCAGCAGTTGGCACTTTCATATAAAGTCTTTCCTCTGCCCCTAATTCTTTAAGTAATTCTCTTCCCTGACGTTTAGATAGTCCGGATAATGGAAGAATATCAGCTCCGCCATCCCCATATTTTGTATAAAATCCTGTAACTGCCTCTGCTGCATGATCGGTTCCGATCACAAGAAGTCCAGTTTGACCACCAATTGCATATTGAGCAATCATTCGAAGTCGTGCCTTCACATTCCCTTTGTTAAAATCAGTTAATACCTCATCTGTTGCTTCTTTATATTGTTCGGTAATCACATCGACCGTAGATTTTACATTAAAAGTCAGACTTTCATCTGGTTTAATAAACTGCAGGGCACGTTGGGCATCATCTTCATCATGTTGTACTCCATATGGAAGTCTAACAGCAACAAATTTGGCTGAAAATCCTTCCTCACGCAACTCTTCCACAGCCATTTGAGCAAGACGTCCCGCCAATGTAGAATCCTGCCCGCCGCTAATACCGAGTACAAAACCTTTTGCACCGCTCTTCTTTAAGTAATCTTTTAAAAACCCTACTCTGTTTGTGATTTCTTCTTTCGGGTCAATTTCTGGTTTAACATGTAAAGCTTCAATAATAACTGATTGTAAGCTCATATCCATTCCTCCTTCGAACACTCATCTTACTCTTTTTCCTTAAAAGTACTTTTTCTAACCTTTTATTTTAAATATATTTTACTCTTATATGTAAAATTAATAAAAGAGATATTTACATAAAGTTCATTAAAAACTTAAACGATATGATTAATTCAATTCTCCCCAACTTTTCGTTCTAAATAACCATTAGTCCGAAAGATTGTGAAGGAACGAACAATGCGACGTTTGTAAAGTTGTTTTCAGTATTTACTCAAAAGGTTCACATGTTTTTGTACAAAAAATGAAACACAGGGATAATCTGCCACAAGTAGTGATGGATAGTATATAAATAAGGTATAGAAAGTTATTGGCACTAACAACCGCGGATTAGAGCCAGTTAAACCCATATAGGAGTGATTCAAAATGATGAATTGGTTACGTACTAATAAATATGCTTCCGGACTATTATTACTCATTAGATTATACCTTGGCTACGAATGGATGATTCATGGTTTCGAAAAAATTAAAGGCGGAGCTTTTGATGCTTCTGGATTCCTTGGAAATATTGTTGCCAATCCTGTAACAGGCCCAGATGGAGGGGCACTCTATCCAATCTATGGTGCTTTTATTGAAAAATTCGCCATCCCAAATGTTGGCTTAATCAACGTCTTAATTCCATGGGGTGAATTTCTAGTCGGACTCGGATTATTGCTGGGAGTTTTAACAACTACTGCAGCTTTCTGTGGATTATTAATGAACTTTATGTTTGTGTTCGGTGGAACTGTATCTACTAATCCACTATATATTCTACTTGGATTGATTATTTTGGTAGCAGGTGCAAATGCTGGCCGATTTGGCGGAGACTATTACGTACTACCTTGGATTCGCAAAACAATCTTTAAAAAAGAAGATAAGAAGCCCCTTAACACAAAAAAATTAACTCCAAGTCATTAACAGAAGATACTTGTATAAATGACACTGAGAAAAAATTCTCAGTGTCATTTTTTCTTTTCTAAATTACTCGCACACATCAATTTGTAGTATGGAACTTCACTGAAATGACTCAACTAATTTAAATATAAAATTATCCTTAGTTATCCTTAGTTGTATACTAACAGTTGAATCCACGGTTGACTGTTTACCTTATTTTGCTTATGATTATTTGGTATCTTCGGGTATACCGAACGTGGTTCGTAACCATCCCACGATAAAAAACTAAGGGAGAGATTTCCAAAATGAATATTAGAACACTTGCTGTTAATGGTGTTTTAGCGGCACTTTATATTGCTATGACCATGATTGTACAGCCGATTGCATTTTCGAACATTCAATTTCGAATACCTGAAATGTTCAACCACCTGATCGTATTTAATAAAAAATATATATATGGGATTGTAATAGGCGTATTTTTATCCAACCTCTTATACTCGCAATTACTAGCATATGATTTGGTTTTTGGTGTAGGACATTCCATCCTGTCATTAACCATCACAATTCTGATATGCAAATTTATTCATAACATATGGGCAAGAATGTTTATAAATACGTTCGTGTTTACTTTTATGATGTTCATAATTGCTATGGAGTTAAATATCGCCCTCAAATTTCCATTCTGGATTACCTGGGCCACTACAGCTATTGGAGAATTTGTTGTCATGGCGATCGGTGCACCAATTATCTACGCTCTAAATAAACGTCTTCATTTTTCAAAATTAGTATAACTTACGATGTATATAAAGCTTGATCCTTTACCTGGATCAAGCTTATTTATATGTTAAAAATAGGACCTTGAAAAAATATTTCAAAATTTTGCCACGAAAAAGATGCTTAATTTACATAGAAGTAGGGTATCTTTGAATTATAGAAAAGTAGAAGGAGTGGATTTTGGAATGGACGCAAAATTAAAAGAGTTAATTGATGGTCTTAATGAAGATTTAGCAAATGAATATGCTGCATCTATCATGTATTCAAACTACGCAGCTTTAGTATCCGGTTTGTACAGACAAACTTTAAAACCTTTCTTTGAAGGTGAAATATCTGATGAACAAGGTCATGCCTTATACCTTGCAGAAAAAATTAGTACATTAGGTGGAACTCCAACTGTCACACCAGCTGAAGTTATACAAACTACTGATGTGAAAGTTATGCTTGAATCTGCTTATCAAGCGGAAAAAGATACAATCGACCGCTACGAAACCCGTAAGAAACAAGCGGAAGAATTAGGTTTAACTGAATTAGTTGTCAAGCTTGAAGATTTAATCACAGATGAAACAGGCCATATGGAAGAATTAGGCCGCATTCTCAGTGACTCCAGATTTGACTGATTAAAAAAATAAGTTTTTATTTATGACTTAAAATAGCAAAAAATCAAGAACCGTCATTCTACTCACATCAGGATGGCGGTTCTTTTAGTTCTAGTGCCATGGCGCTTATTCCGGTACAGGGATAACAAACTCTGTTTTTTTACCTTTAAATAGTTCCTTCCCTTTGCTATCCCGGAACGGTCCAAATTCCAGTTTTAATTTTTTCGTTAAACTATACAGATCCTTATCCATTAAAAATACAAGAAGCTTTTCTCCTGATGCTCCTGCTGCAATTTCCTTTTTTTGTTGATCTGGTTCCAGACTGGTTTGAGACATATAAGATAGTTGATTGTCGTTTGCTCGTAGAAATGAGCCTACTGATTTTAAATTTAATGATTGCTCAGAATTATTCTCGAGCTTCAACTTTATTATTAGTGCCACAATATTAGTTTTACTGATATGTTCAAACTTTGGTTTCGTTTCCTCAGATGGCGTTATTTCCGTAAACTGTATACCTTCTAACTTAATGTTTACGTTGTCAATTTTTTGAATATCATTCATTTTTAAATTTTCATAGAGAATTTTTTTTGAAGCCATTTTATCAGATGTCAAACGATCTTGATATAGACTGGATTGAGATATCTCCTTTTTCGTTTCTTCTTCCTTGGCCGCCACGCTCTCCTTTGTTTCTTTACTCTCCATACTTACTTCTTCCGTATTATTATTTTTTTTATCCTTTTCATTCTTCGATTCTTCTCCGCCTTCACAAGCTGAAACTACAAAAATAAGGCATGCCATACATATATACCTCAGTTTTTTTTGCATGATTCAACCTCCACTATTTTTATTGTAAAGTTGTTAGTGATATATACCTTTGCTTAAGACTTAATATTCTACCCATAACCGGTATTTTCCTATCAATCCAACATAATTGTTATAAAATATGAATTTCATTTTACGAATTGGCTTAGTTAACTTCCCCTGGCCTTTCTTATCCTACAGGAAACTCCAGTCCATCCACTACTATCAATCAGAAAAAAGTTAACAGTGAAATTTAACAAAGCTTACGAATAAAAAAAGGATTGTCTTAGACAATCCTTTTTTCCACACTATTCAATTTCATTATTTCGTAAAGAGCTTAGTTACCAAAATACCTGCCACAAAAGTTATACAACATAGCAGAATAGTACCTAGTCCTGTTGGTAATCCGGGGACGATAACAAAGATCGATCCAATAATCAGACCCATAATAACGGCAAATGTCATATGCGGATAGGCCCTTAGTAAAAAGCTAATCGCTTTACTGCTCACAACAAAACCAACCACTGCTCCAGCCCCTACAATGATAATAATTGTAAAGTTTAAATCTGATAGTGCAGATATGACCGTTGAATAAACGCCCAGCAGCAGCAAGATAAACGAGCCACTAATACCCGGAAGCAGCATGGCCATACTTGCAAGCCAGCCAGAAAAGAATAATCCAATAGCAGATAATAGTGTTACTTCAGATATCTCAATGGATTCATTCGGCTTTAAAAATCCTAGCGCTGCCATCATAATTGCGACCAAAACGACAACCCCAATATGCTTCCCAGTAAAGTGTTTTTTCACCTCTGCCTGTCTTATGATAAATGGCAGTACACCTATTATTAACCCGACAAAGAAGAATTGTGTCGGTTCATAATGATGTTCTAGCAAATAATCAATCACCCGGCTAAACAGTAACAAGGTAAAGCCGATTCCAATTGCTAATGGTAACAAAAATCCTAGATGCCTTCTCCAGTCACGGCTGAAGAACCCACTGATTGATAATAATAAACGATCATATATTCCTAATATAAACGCTATGGTCCCTCCGCTCACACCGGGAATTAAATCACTGATACCCATTAACATACCACGATATATATTTTTCCACTCCACTATTTTTCAGTCCTTATATTTTATTTCACTATAATAGTTTATAAAATATAAACCTATAAAAACAATGGCACTTTATACAAATTATCATACTCCTCTATGAATATAGACTCTTTCAAAATCTACACGGAGATAACTCACCTGATATTCCCAATAATAATGGATACATCTCTGAATTAAAAAAAAGCAAGCTTTTGTAAGCTTGCGCACTCCGTATATTCTTCCTATTATCGACGAACTTCCAACAACACTTTACCAGTAGTCTTTCGTGCTTGCAGTAACTCATGAACTTTTGCCGCTTCCTCTATAGGATGCACCTCACCAATAATTACCTTTAAATCTCCATTTTCCAAAAGTGAAAATAACTCATGCATACTTGGCAGTAATAGTTCTGGCTTCCTCATTATTTGCGGAAGGAAGAATCCAATCACGGATTGATTTCGAGCCATTAACGATGATGGATACATAATGGCTTGTTCTCCACTTGCCACTCCGTAGATAACCAATCTCCCAAAGGTAGCTAAACATTTAAGTGTATCCTTAAAAACAGTGCCCCCAGCCATTTCCAGTGCTACATTAACCCCACGGCCACCTGTCGCTTCCAATACTTCTTTATCCCAACCCTCATTAGTATAATTGATACATACATCAGCTCCAAGAGACCGTGCAAGCTCTAACTTTTCCTCCGTGCTGGCTGTAGCAATTACCTTGCCAGCGCCCATTAGTTTAGCCAATTGGACAGCAATAGTTCCTACGCCTCCAGCAGCCGCGTGAACTAATACAGATTCGCCTTTTTGCAGACGGCCCATTGTTTTTAAAATATGGTAGGCACTCAACCCTTGCAGTGGGAGGGAGACAGCTTCTTTCAAATCCTGTTCTTCTTTCAGGAGGATTACGGATCGTGCATCTGCCACAACATACTCAGCATATCCCCCAGATTCAATTAGCGTGACGACTCTCGCTCCAATATTTACATTCGTTACCTCTTCACCGACTTCAACCACAACTCCAGCAACTTCTGCCCCAGGCACAAAAGGAAGCTTGGTTGGTACGACATATTGCCCTTCTCGCCTGGCTGTATCGGCGTAGTTCACACCAATTACATGTATCTGGATTAACACTTCATGCGGACCAGGTATCGGTTTATCCAATTCAACCATTTTTAAAACCTCAGGCCCTCCGTACTCCGTAAATTGAATGGCTCTCAAGATACATACACCCTTTCGCTTATTTACCGGTAAATTAAAAAAGGAATACTTTTGTTTCATCTTCAAGACTTCGTGTGTATGGTAGGCTCCCTACTTTGTTTGGATTTCTTCTCTTAATGCCCTGCGAAGAATTTTTCCGACATTGGTTTTAGGTAATTCATCACGGAATTCCACAATCGTTGGCACCCGGTAGGCAGCCATATTCTGTTTACAGTATTCAATCATTTCTTTCTCTGTAGCTGACTTATTCGCTTTTAAAACAATAATGGCTTTAACTGTTTCACCCCGATATTCATCCGGTACTCCAATTACAACTGCTTCTTGTACGGAAGGATGCTCATATAGGACTTCTTCAACATCACGGGGATAAATATTATATCCGCTTGCAATGATTAAATCCTTTTTACGGTCAACAATTGAAAGATATCCATCTTCATCCATTTTGGCAATATCCCCTGTAAATAGCCATCCATCGCGGAGAGCAACAGCTGTTTCTTCAGGCATATTCCAGTACCCCTTCATAATCTGTGGACCCTTAACAATTAATTCTCCCAATTGGCCATTTGGAACTTCTTCTGTCCCTGTAGCTACATCCACAATTTTACAATCAGTGGATGGATAGGCAATACCAACTGTTCCCGGTTTACGAATACCAAAAGAAGGATTGCAATGCGTTACCGGCGCTGCTTCTGAAAGTCCGTATCCTTCCAAAATCTTGGCACCCGTTTTTGTTTCATATTCTCTCATTAATTCCACCGGCATCGGGGCACTACCACTATTGCAAACTTCAATGCTGTCAATTCCATATTCCTGTGCTTTTGGATGAGCATTGATTGCCACGTACATGGTTGGTACGCCAGGGAAAATTGTTGGCTTCTCTTGTTTAATCGTTTGAAGAACCTCTTCAAGATTGAAACGCGGAAGCAGTATATTTTCACTGGCCATTAAGATACACCCATTCATACAAGCTGTCATGCCGAATACGTGGAATAATGGGATGACAGTCAAATACCGCTCTTTCCCTCGCTCTACAATATGTTTAAAAAATTCCTTTGTTTGATAAATATTCGCCACTAAATTACGATGCGTGAGCATAGCACCTTTCGAACGTCCCGTCGTTCCGCCTGTATATTGCAATACAGCAATATCATGGCTTGGGTCAATATCCACTGCTTCTGCAGGAGTTAGTGTATCTGAAATGAATTGCTCAAATGTACGATCGACCCCGAAGTCTGCCCCGGATGGCTGCAAACTGACTACAATAATATTTTTTAGATTCGTGGAAGGTTGAACAGATTTAACAGTTTGATAGAATGCATCCATTACAACGATCGTTTCAGCGCCAGAATCTTTCAATATATGTTCCAATTCCCTGGCTACTAACATTGGGTTAATTTGAGTAACAATCCCTCCCATTGTTAATGCACCATAAAAGGCAATTACATACTGAGGACAGTTCGGCAGCATGATCGCTACCCTATCACCTTTTTTAACGCCATTCGTCTGAAGAGCTGCGGCGAAACGGCTTGAAGTTCCTGAAAGTTCCTGATAGGTCATTTTCCTTCCCAAAAAAGAAAGGGCGTTGTTAGTGGGGAAATGAATTGTTGTTTCATGAAGAATGTCTGGCAATGATTTGTTTGGAATTTCAATCTCAGATGCAATGTCTTCTGGATATTGCGCGAGCCAAGTTTTTTTTTCCATGATCAAATCTCCTTCATCTTTTATTTAAACCATGGCGTGTTTTCCGCCATCAACTACCAATACTTCGCCTGTTATATAGTTAGATGCGTCAGATGCCAAGAATAGAACAACCCCCTTCAAATCTTGATCATTCCCAAGCCTTCCTAGAGGAGTTAAATATTCAAGTGCATCTCTTCCATGTTCAAGTAAAACCTGAGACATCTTGGTAGGGAAAAAGCCTGGTGCTATTGCATTCACATGAATATTGTGTTTCCCCCACTTCACTGCCAAATCCTTTGTTAAAGTTATGACTGCGCCTTTACTGGCATTGTATCCAACCGTATCCATCATGTCAGCATGAGTTCCGCCGAGGCCTGCTACCGAAGCTATATTGATAATTTTCCCCCGCTTCTGTTCCACCATTACTTTCCCTACCGCCTGGGACATGAGAAAAGTACCTGTCAAATTAATATTGATAACATTATTCCAAGCTTCAAGCGGCATATCCAGTGAAGGTGCTCCCCATGAAGCCCCGCTATTATTGACCAGAATATCGATACACACAAATTTATTTAGCGTTTCTTTGACGACGTTCTGAATATCTACCGCATTTCCGATGTCACATTTTAGAGCCAAGGTTTGCACGCCATATTCTTTTTCCAGGCTATCTGCCACCCTTTGGCAAGCCTCAACCTTACGTGAACACAGGACAATATTAGCCCCTGCTTCAGCTAATCCCAGTGCTATTTGAGCTCCAAGACCGCGTCCGCCTCCCGTAATAATCGCTGTTTTACCAGATAAATCAAACATTCGTAAAACATTCATGATTAGCTTGCTCCTCCTCGTACTATTTTTTGATTTCGAGCTTAGCCAGCTGAGCACGATGCACTTCCATCAGGCCAATCCGCCAGGAAAGATCCTCTGAATTGCCAACAGTACCAAATCCCTATATAACTCTGTCGATAATTTCAATGCCCTGTTGAGCAACCACCTTAATCATCACTTTTGTATTTTACTTCCAATTATGTTCATCATATAATAACTTCGCCTGCTCAACTTCAATTCTTGAGTTTGCAATCTAATCCTTTATGCTACCCTTATTAGGAGTCAGCTTTTCCAATACACGCTTTAATGAATACGCTTACATAATATTTCTTACGAATGTACCACCGTTCCGATTGGCCTCATAGGTTGGTAATTCAGATCAATCCTGAATCTCACACAAAGTTTCTTCTTCCAAATTGGTAAGACCAATCCATATGCATGCAGTCTCAGGAAATTTTATACCCCTCTTTTTCAACATCATTTTTATTCTTCCAAAGGGGTCCTTAACTCCAGACCATTTCTTGCTCATTTAAATATTCCCTTAATAAAGCTCATTAAGGATCTCTAGAAATAAACTACCTTACTAGAATAGGAAAAAGTTCTTACTACCTTCACACATCGACCTGTTAATCGCTTCCAATTATACAATTAAATCTGAAAATTACAACTATTTAACAAATGATTGAAAGTTTTATTTTTTAAATTAATGGAATTGACTCTAATTTTTAAGTAATTCATACTATATATTAGTAAATATATCAAAAAAAGGAGATGTGCTATGAAAATACGTTCTATTAAAGAAACCGCAAAACAAGCACTGAATGGCAAATGGGGAATTGCAATCGGTGTATTTTTTATTAACTATATTTTAGTTTATATAATAGGAATTATTCCTCAGGAGATTATTTTCCTTCTTGCCACGTTATTTATATCTGGTCCTTTGGCGATTGGATACATGTGGTTTCACTTAGATTTAAAACGAAAACAAAATCCCTCAGTCAAGGTTTTGTTCCAAGGGTTTACAGTAAATTATTCTAGAAATACTCTAACCTACATTTTAATGTCACTATTCATTACCCTTTGGTCTCTTTTACTTATTATACCTGGAATTATTAAAGGACTTGCCTATTCGATGACCTTATTTATATTACGGGATCGTCCTGAACTGACTGCTCTTCAAGCTATTACAGAAAGCCGCAAGATAATGAATGGGAAGAAAAAAGATTTGTTCTTATTAAGCTTATCGTTTATCACATGGTTTATCATTCCATTCTTATTGATCATAATTGGAAGTATATCTATGGCACTTGGATATGATGCAGATGCTACTCTAATTTTCGCAGGATCTGCCAGCATTATTATTGGAATCATTGCTATGATTGGTATATCCATTTACGTTTCCCCTTACTACATGACATCACTCGCCGTCTTTTATGACGATTATGTAAAACCAACAGAAGACTATATTACAAAGGGTCCAATATCTCCAAATCATGATATGACTATAGAATACGACAAACTTGCTAAACCTATAGAATAAAGAACAACCCCGGTTCTCCTATAGAACCGGGGTTATTCTTTATTCTATTATTTAAATTTATAAGCAGGCTGTGTCTTCTACACGCCTTTAAAATCAGTCTTTCTGTATATCTGCAACCTCATTCATAACGGGTGTGGTTTGTCTCAACATTCCAATTGCGTAACCAATAATAGCTCCCATAATAGCCGGAGCAATCCAGCCTAATCCAACTGAAGAAAGTGGTAAATAAGTAAATAGGCTATTGATTCCTTCAATCTTTAAACCTGCTGCATTTATCCCATCAAATAAACTTACGATAAAGGTTAATCCCAAACTACAAATATAGACTTCAGACAATCCTTTAAATGTATTATGCATGAATGTAAGGAAAATCAGAACTATGGCTAGAGGGTAAATAGCTGTCAATACAGGTACTGAAATAGCCACTAAGTTGGCTAGTCCCACATTGGCAACTAATGCACTGAATACAGATAAAACAATTGCATATGTTTTATAGGAAAGTCTTGGTGCTAATGTATTAAAGTATGCCGCGCAAGCTGTTACAAGGCCAATACTAGTCGTTAAACAAGCTGCAATAACAGCAAGTCCCAAGATCAAACTTCCATAAGAACCAAAATAATGATGAGATGCTGCCGCTAATATAGCACCTCCGTTATCAAATACCCCAATCTCTTCTGCAGCTGTAGCACCTAGATATGCCAGTCCCCCATAGATAGCTGCAAGTAAACCCGCTGCAATAAACGCGGACTTCATAACACTACTCATCATTTCTTTTTTACCATGAATTCCTGTAGAACGTACGGCATTGATAATGATAATTCCAAACACGAAAGACGCTAATGTATCCATTGTCAGGTAACCTTCCTGGAAACCTTTAAAGAATGCGTGTTCTGTGTATTGTTCAGCAGGAGTTGTTAAACTTCCCATTGGATTAAACAAAGCTGCAAAGATTAATAGTGCTATAAGAAATAATAAAATAGGTGTCAAGATTTTACCAACAACATCGATAATTTTTCCTGGTTTTAATGCAAAGAAACAAGTAACCGCAAAAAAGATAATAGTGAAAATCACCATTGCCACGTTGCTATTCATGTCACCAATTAATGGCTTAACACCAATTTCATAAGAAACCGTTCCTGTCCTCGGGATTGCGAATAGAGGACCAATAGCAAGGTAAAGTACCGTAGTAAATACGATTGCAAACATTGGATGTACGCGTTTAGCCATTGAATACAGATCGCTTTCACCTGAATACCCAATTGCCAATACACCTAAAAGCGGTAGTCCTACTCCAGTTACGATGAAACCTATTGTAGATTCCAATACATTGGCACCAGACATTTGTCCCATTAACACCGGGAATATTAGGTTGCCTGCTCCAAAAAACAAAGCAAAGAGCATGAAGCCAATCGCTAGAGTTGTAGACTTATTCTTTCTATTATCCATAAAAAAACCTCCCGTTCAAATCTCGTTGGACACTATAATTGTCAGATAATTCTAAACATTTTTAATATAACAGTATTTAGTTTAACATAATCGTCAGGATTATTCAGACTTTTTGTTTCATTTGTGACTTTTTAATGCTAACTTTCGCTAAAGCGCCCCCTACAATACAAGTGATTATAGTAATTGTCCTCTAAAAATGCAAGGTGATTTAAAAACTAATATAAAGGTAAATTTTATCAATAGTTAAGAGAAATTATATAGGTCATTTTAGTTTATTTTTGAATATCTTATCAATACAAAAAACCCTAATTCAAAGATAGAAAAAGGGCTCTTCATATTTTTTGATTGTTCCTACCATTGTAATCCGATATTTAACCAACAAAGTATTCAGCATATTGGCTATCTGACTCCAACAAACTATTCCAGTATTTCTCAGGTCCTAATATATGTTGGCTAACAGCCTCATCTATTTGGTCCACTTCTTTGTTTTCAATAATATTAATAATATTCTTATGTTGTTCGATGATATCTGTATAATCATATTTGATTTCAGATAACAGCCGAATCCGATTATAATGTGTGCTAAGGCGGTTAATCGCGTCCCATATATGTTCTTTTTCTTGATCTTTATAAAATAGGGCGTGGAATTCTTGATCTAGTTCATGAAAGGTTCTTTCCACACCTTTTTTTCCTATGCAATTTTCCTGTAAACTGATAACCTTCTTTAGTTCTAATAATGTCTCTTGTGAAATAGATTCGCAGGCTAACTTAAGAACTTCTCTTTCTAGAACAGAACGCATAAAAGCTGCCTCTTTAACCAATTTATAATCAATTTTGGATATATATGAACCAACCTGTGGCCATACCTCAACCAAATGTTCCTCTTTTAATTTCCCGATTACCTCTCGAATCGGCGTTCGTGAAATCCGTAGTTCATTAGCCAATTCAATTTCGCTGATTGCTTGTCCCGGTTTTAATTCAAGAGACATAATCCCATTCTTAATAATTCTGTACGAATAATGTTTATTATTTTCTCCAGGTAATTTGGGTGTCACTGTTAACATCATGATTTCTCCCTTATATAAACGTATATAAAACTCAAAATTCTTTACTCTCCACGTAACCAATATACCTATGTATTTCAATTATCATCATATTCCAAACATTTTTCAAGCAATTCAAAAAAAAAGAGCTGAAACGGCTTTATTAACGAACGAAGACTAAAGATGCCACATCGTGCGGCAACATCTTTGTACCTACTTCTATTGTTTTTCGAATTATTTGCTTATTATTTGAGAGCCTAGCTGTGGAATCTGCCCTCCAACAGAGTAGGGAAACCAAAGCCTTTAAGCCCCAGTATGTCATTTTCCTTCAGCATTATCTATTTTACGTACCTTATTTCGACATATTCCCGATACACGGACATTGTTCATCGTTATTATAAAAAATGAAAAGTCTTCGCCAGCAGGTTCCCAACTAGGATAAAAGGGGGCTCCAAAATCACCTTATTTATCGCCCTATACCAAAAGCACCCTCCCCTATTCCCCATTATCTCTCTATACAGACAAAGAATGAATTCCTACTAACTAGTTCAGTAAGTCTGATTACTTATTTTTATTATAGTAGTGTACTAAAGTCCTTCTCATCTCTCTTTTCATACGACTATCTCCATATGAAATCACCGTAAATATAGTCTTTCTGACTGTAGGTTCTGATTAGAATGACATCTATTTTCAGAAAGGTAGTGTATCCAATGATTCATTTTTACCGTCCTTAGGATTTTGGTGACATATAGTGACAGGATTTTAACAGGTCCATTAGTTATGGTAGAAATAACAGCATGATTCC
>JAZUQD010000005.1:0-9972 GCA_045605505.1 Pradoshia sp. | reverse complement strand
GCAATAAACGGTTCTAGCCTTGTCCCTTCTCACATACGATTAAGTAGTATGAGGAGGGATATTTTTATGAAGATTAAATCTTTATTTTTTTCTATCGTTATTATCATTTCATCAGGCTTGATTACGACCTATGCTAATGGACCTGATAAAAGGGAATCATTAGAGGCACTAGCGGATCAATCCCTTCAATTTGCAAAAGTGGATAGGCGTGAGGAAGCTGAGCAGTTATTAGAGGCATTTTCTGATAAATTTTATGATTTGGCAGTTGATGGGGCAAAATATACAATGGATGAGATCAATATTATTACGATTGCCTATGAGGAAGCACTCCAAACTGTACAAAATAAGGATAAAACAAAGGATGAGGTAATTAATGAAATAACAAAATTTCGTTTGGCACTCGATGCTGTCCATAGTGATGGTGCCCCGTTATGGACGAGTTTAAAGGATAGTATGATCACGGCCGCAAGTGACACGAAGGTATCCATCCAGAAGCAGGACTCTATTGCATTTCAGGAAAAGTTAAATCATTTATTAGCCATCTATCATATTTTGTATCCATCATTAAAAATAGATGTTACCCCTGAGCGCTTTCAGCAAGTAGATGCTCATATTAAGTTTATTGATCAATATCGTCCACAAGTCTTTTCCGATCAATCGCAAGGTGATTTGATTTCTCTAGAGGAGCAGTTACGTGATATGTTCGAGGAGGCAGAAAAAGATGATGCAGATCCTTCACTGTGGTGGGTGATTATCTCAACTGGCAGCATTATCATAATGACCTTATCTTATGTTGGATGGAGAAAATATAAAGCTACAGATGATGAGTTTCATACAAGGAAGAAGAAACAGAATTTTTGATAAAATTTTGAATAATATCTATCCATTGACAGAATGATCAGTTCATTATTACAATTGTATTAACAGAAATGAAATGGAGGATATAAATGAGCTTTTTAATTTATTTTATATTGCTATTGATCATCCCGATTTATGCACAAATGAAAGTACAAAGGGCTTACAAAAAATATTCTCAAGTCCCAGCATCGAATGGGTATACTGGTGCGGAAGTTGCCCGTAAGATATTGGATGAAAATGGACTATACAATGTACGCGTTGAAGAAACACATGGGGTTTTAAGTGATCACTATGATCCGACAAGTAAAGTGGTAAGATTATCTTCTAGTAACTATCATGGACATTCTTTGGCTGGTACAGCTGTTGCAGCTCATGAAGTTGGTCATGCCATTCAGGATAAAGAAGACTATACTTTTATGAGAATCCGTCATAAGTTAGTGCCAGTTGCCAATATTGGCTCAAACTTTTCTTGGATTTTAATTATAGCTGGTATGTTGCTTGGTATATATAATCTGGCTTGGCTTGGGATTCTATTTATGGGAGCGGCCGTGTTATTCCAATTCGTTACTTTGCCAGTTGAATTTAACGCATCAAACCGTGCGATGAAACAAGTCGTTGCATTGGGTGTCATTGGGGCTGATGAAGAAAAAGAAACGAAAAAAGTTTTGGATGCCGCAGCGTTAACCTATGTAGCTGCCGCCGCAGTCGCTGTACTTGAATTATTACGATTCGTATTTATGCTAACGGGTATGAATAGCGAAGATTAATAAGAAAAAGCCCCCTTCGTAATTGAAGGGGGCTTTCCTATGTTTGTTATTTCTCGAGTGGGTTTTTATTTTCATCGAGCGTAAAGCCTTCACCAAGGACGTCATGGACAATTGATACGGATACAAACGCATGTGGATCAACAGATGTAATAATACTTTTCAAACGTACTATTTCGTTACTGCCAACTACGCAATAGATGACATCGCGTTCTTGTTTCGTATAAGAACCTACACCCTTGAGTAATGTAACGCCGCGTTCCATTTGTTGATTGATTTTATCGGCTATTTCAGAATTAGAATTACTAATGATCATAACACCGCGGGCTGCATACGCGCCTTCCTGGATAAAGTCAATCACCCGGCTGCCAATATAGACCAGTACAAGGGTATACATGGCTTGTTTATAATCCAAATAGGTTACGAGTGATAAGACAATAACACAGAAGTCAAACATAAACATAGTTCTTCCCATGCTCCAGCCCTTATATTTAAACATGAGGCGTGCGATGATGTCGACTCCGCCAGTTGTTCCACCATAGCGGAAGATGATTCCTAAACCGACACCAATACATACACCTGCAAATAAAGCGGCGAGCATAAGGTCATCCTTTAAAGGAATATCAATTTGATATTTTTCGAAAATCGCGATAAATACAGATACTGAAATCGTACCGATGAGAGTATACAAAAATGTTTTTTTGCCCAATAATTTATAGCCTACAAAAAAGAGAGGTATGTTTAATAAGATATTAGTGATCGAAGGGCTAATACCCGTTAAATTATAAATTAATAGGGTTATCCCGGTAAATCCGCCTTCACCCAGTTCATTTTGCATATTAAAATGAACTAGACCAAAGGACATAATGGCAGAACCAACCAATATCAGTAAAATATTTTTTAGCTTTAAGTTGAAAATCATGTTATTCCCCCATCGCTGTAAAATTCAGTTATGATTTATAGTGTACAATTAAGAAAAATTAATGAATGACATCCTTTTGCATTCTAACATATTATTGTTCGAAAACTAAGAAATAAGCTAACATGAAGATAAGAAGGTGATGCTTTTATGGAAAAGAAGAAAACAATGGCTGATTTACAACAGGAAGTAGATCAATATATAGGGCAATTTAAAGAAGGTTATTTCAGTCCGCTTGCCATGACAGCCCGACTTGCAGAAGAATTAGGAGAATTGGCAAGAGAGATTAATCATTGTTATGGCGAAAAACCGAAAAAAGAGTCTGAAAAAGATAAAGCGATTGAAGAAGAATTGGGAGATGTCTTATTTGTGCTGATTTGTATGGCAAATTCGCTGAATATTGATCTTCAAGAGTCACATGACAGGGTAATGGAAAAATTCAATACAAGAGATAAAAACCGCTGGACGAGAAAGGAAGATTGACAGATGATCAATATTATTATTGCAGGGCCGCGAGGGAAAATGGGGAAAGCAGCTGTCAATTTAGTGATGAATACGGAGAATTTCCATTTGGCAGCCGTATTGGATCATAAGAATGATGGCTTGAATTTAAGCGAAATAGATGGATTTAGTGGCATAAATGTTCCGATTTATACCGATCACGAAAAGTGTTTTTCTGAAATGAAGGCAGATGTTCTCATTGATTTGACAACGCCTGAAGCAGGAAGAATTCATACATTAGCTGCTCTTTCTCATCATATCCGTCCCGTAGTAGGAACTACTGGTTTTTCAGATACAGATTTAGCAGAGATAAAAGAAATCTCAAAAGAAAAAGGAATTGGTTGTATTATAGCGCCTAATTTTGCGGTTGGAGCCGTGTTAATGATGAAATTTGCGAAGCAGGCAGCGAAGTATTTCCCTGATGTCGAAATTATCGAATTGCACCATGATCAAAAACTTGATGCCCCATCAGGAACTGCTGTTAAAACAGCACAATTAATCGCGGAAGAAAGAAAAGCCAAGAAACAGGGCCATCCTGACGAAAAAGAAACATTAGAAGGCGCCCGTGGTGCTGACTATGACGGAATGAGAATACATAGTGTACGATTGCCTGGACTTGTGGCGCACCAACAGGTCATGTTTGGCGGAGAAGGCCAAACATTCACGATTAGACATGATTCGTATGATCGTAATTCTTTTATGAGCGGAGTTAAATTATCTGTTGAAACCGTGATGAATATTGATTACTTAGTGTACGGTCTTGAAAATATAATCGATTAAAGGAGTTATATATATGAAAATTGCGTTAATTGCACATGATAAAAAGAAAGACGATATGATTCGATTTACGATTGCTTATAAAAATATATTGGCAGAACATCAACTTTTTGCAACTGGTACAACAGGGAAACGAATACAGGATGAGACAGGATTATCCGTGCATCGTTATCAATCAGGACCGCTTGGGGGCGATCAACAAATAGGTGCGATGGTAGCAGTGAATGATATAGATATCATTATCTTCTTTAGAGATCCGTTGACTGCTCAGCCGCATGAACCTGATGTCTCTGCATTGATGCGTTTGGCAGATGTCTATTCAATTCCATTGGCAACAAATATGGGAACGGCAGAAATGTTAATACACGGGTTGGAACGTGGAGACCTGAAATGGAGAAATATTGTTAGGGAAAAGGAGTAATAAAATCCAGAATGAAAACAGACATACTATGTTTTGGCGCCCATTCCGATGATGTAGAAATCGGAATGGGCGGTACAATCGCTAAATATACAGATAAGGGTCATACCGTTGTGATTTGTGATTTGACGGAGGCTGAACTCTCGTCAAATGGTCATCCTGTTAATAGAATCAAAGAGGCCAATCAAGCAGCTGCTGTTTTAGGGGTAAAGGAACGATTAAATCTTAATATGGGGGATCGCCAGTTATATCCCATACCTGAAAACATCTCCAAGATTGTTTCAGTCATAAGGATGTACAAGCCTGAAATTATCTTTATCCCTGCCGTTCCTGACCGCCATCCGGATCATGGTCATTGTGCATCGCTGGTCGAAGAGGCTGTCTTTTCTGCTGGTATCCGTAAATATGAGGATAAACAAAAGCTTGAGGCACATAAACCAAAATATGTCTTCTATTACATGATTAATAGCTTCCACCAACCGGATTTTTGTGTGGATATTAGCGACTATTTTCAGTGTAAATTATCCAGTTTGAAAAGTTACTCTTCCCAATTTATTAAGTCTGATGATGGGGTGATGACTCCTCTTACAGAAGGGTATCTTGAAGCAATCGAAGGCAGGGAACGGGCATATGGGAGAGAGACAGGCGTGTTGTTTGCAGAAGGTTTTAAAACGAAACAAACACTCTTACTAGATCAAGATTTGTTAGGTGGACAGAAATGAAACAATTAAAGATTGGAATTGTATGTTATCCGACAGTCGGCGGATCTGGAATCGTAGCGACAGAATTAGGAATCAAGCTAGCAGAGAAAGGACATGAAGTTCATTTTATAACGTCCAGTGTACCATTCCGTTTAAAACGACGTTATTCGAATATTTACTTTCACCAGGTTGAAGTCAATCAATATGCGGTTTTTCAATACCCGCCTTACACGCTGTCGTTGGCCAGTAAGATTGCAGAAGTTGTTAAAATGGAAGGGCTTGATATCATTCATGCCCATTATGCCATGCCGCACGCGGTCTGTGGGATTTTGGCCAAACAAATGACAGCTCAGGGTTTAAAGGTGGTTACGACTCTCCATGGAACGGATATCACTATCCTGGGCTATGATGCATCCCTTCAGGACATGATTAAGTTTGCTATAGAAAAATCCGATGCGGTCACAGCGGTTTCCCATGCCCTTGTCCAAGAGACCTATGAGTTAATTCAACCAGACAAAGAAATCCAAACAATATATAATTTTATCGATTATCCAGCTCCTGAACCGGATGCAGATAATATGGATCATTTAAAAGAGGAACTTGGAATTGGAAAGAATGAAAAGGTTGTTATTCATGTTTCGAATTTCCGAAAGGTGAAACGTGTGCCGGATATTATTGATACATTTGCTGCAGTGGCAGACAAAATTCCAAGTAAACTGTTGCTGGTTGGTGACGGCCCTGAAATGACGTTTGTCAGTAAAAAAATTAATAAGATGGGACTGCAGAATAAAATTATTCTGTTAGGAAAACAAGAAAATTTACAGGAGCTTTATGCCATCAGTGATGTTTGTGTGCTTATGTCAGAAAAAGAAAGCTTTGGATTGGTTCTTCTTGAGGCAATGATTTATGGCGTACCGTGTCTTGGAACAAATATTGGGGGAATTCCCGAAGTAATCGAAGATGGGATGAATGGATATACCATTGAACTGGGAGATATCAAGGCAGCCTCCATGCGATTATTGGAATTACTTGAAAATGATTCATTGAGAAAGCAGATGGGTAAACAGGCAGTTCATATGATAAAAGATCATTTTCAAACAGAGCATATCGTGAATCAATATGAAGACCTGTATTACTCATTACTGGAAAATGGGGAGAAAGATGAATGAATGAAGAGTTTAAAAGAGCACGTCCTGTCCTGGAACAGTTAACCTCCAAGGGATATGAGGCTTATTTTGTTGGAGGCGCGGTTAGAGATACATTAATGGGTAAAGAGATTGATGATGTGGATATCGCGACCTCAGCGACCCCGGAACAAGTGAAGGAGATTTTCACTCATACAGTGGACGTTGGAATTGAACATGGAACGGTTTTGGTGCTTTATAAAGGGGAGTCGTTTGAGGTAACCACATTCAGGACGGAAGCTGCTTATAAAGACTATAGACGGCCTGATTCAGTAACTTTTGTAACCTCCTTATATGAAGACCTAAAAAGAAGGGACTTTACCATGAATGCCATTGCGATGGATCAAGATGGTAAAGTGTACGATCCATTTAATGGTGAAAATGCCATCCATACAAAAATAATCCAAACAGTCGGCCAAGCTGATGAACGGTTCAACGAGGATGCACTAAGAATCCTTCGCGCAGTTCGGTTTGTCAGTCAGCTTGGTTTTACTCTGCATGAGGAGACGAGACAGGCACTAAGGAAGAATGCTCATTTACTTGCGCATATTGCTCAGGAGCGAAAAACAGCCGAATTCCAAAAATTGATTCTTGGTCAGTATCCGGAAATAGGGTTAAAAATAGCCGCGGATGAAGGATTGCTTACATATTTTCCCGAACTGGGGCGATTTGCGGAACAAATGGAACCGTTTCTTAAGCTCCCTTTAACCCGATGTGAATCGTTTGAAGAATGGTTGGCTATGATTGCTCTTTTTAATGGTCAGGATCAATCGATGTACAGACAGTGGAAGCTTTCTACCAATCAAATGAAAAAAATAGGAATGCTCGTCAATGAAACGAAGAAAAGGGAAGATTCCTTATTCACGCCCTACACGATTTATCGGCTCGGCCTTGAAAATACACAGAGTGTCGAACGGGTTTGGTCTGTGTATCGTAATACCAAACCGAATTTTGAAGACATAACAACCATACATGCTCAAATGCCGATTCATAAAGATTCTGTTTTAGAGGTTACGGGCAACGATTTAATGAGATGGGCTGACAAAGCGGGAGGGCCATGGATCAAAGAGATCATGGAAGAAGTGATTAACGGAATTCTGGACCATAGGGTTCTGAATGAAAAGGAGTTAATTAAACAATGGCTCATTCAAGAGAACAAACTATAAAGAATGAAATTGCCAAAGCATTTACTAATGCGGGAGAGGATTATATATCAGGACAGGTTCTGGCAGATTTAGTGGGGTGTTCACGAGTAGCCATTTGGAAGCATATCGATCAGCTGCGTCAGGATGGTTATGATATTGAGGCGGTTAAGAAAAAGGGGTACCGGCTACTAAATAAACCAGATTCTCTAACTTCCACTGATATTTTAATGGGATTACAGACTGAATTTGTGGGGAAATCAATCTATTCTTATGATACAGTCACATCCACACAAGTCATTGCAAGAGAACTTGCGGGTAGTGGTGCTAAAGACGGCACAGTTGTGATAAGCGATGAACAAACAGAAGGAACGGGACGATTAAAAAGAAAATGGCATTCTCCTTCAAATGGAGGCCTCTGGCTGAGTTTGATTTTGAGACCTGATATACCTCCCTATCAAGCTCCCCAGCTTACCTTGTTAACAGCTGTCGCTGTTGTTCAGACGTTAAATAAAATCAGTGTTGATGCCGGTATTAAATGGCCAAATGATGTATTGATTCACGGCAGGAAAATCGCGGGTATATTAACCGAGCTTCATGCAGAATCGGATCAAATTCATCATGTCATTATCGGCGTTGGGATAAACATCAATCAGGAGTATGAATCGTTTCCTGATGAATTAAAAGAGATTGCCACCTCGGTTTTAATCGAGAGGAATCAAAGAATGGACCGTTCTGAATTTTTACAGAACTTATTTAAGAACTTTGAAGAACTATACATACTTTTTCTAAAAAAAGGCTTCGAACCAATTAAACAACTATGGGAAAAGCATTCAATTACAATCGGAAAAAAGGTTACAGTTGATAATCCGCGCGGATCCTTGACTGGCATTGCAACGGGAATCAATCATGATGGCGTATTGATAATAGTGGATGATGACCAAAAAACTCATCTGGTTTATTCAGGAGACATTACAGTACATCCGTAAAATTCAAAATTTGAATAGGGTTAATGGTGAAGTTAGTTGTTGTAAAAAGAAAGCGTTTAATAATTTAGTTAATATATGGCAAATAAAAATGACTGAATGTTATAATTCATAAAAGGGCGGGAGCGGAAACGACCTGCACCTTTAAGGTAAAGTCATTGATTTATAGATTTATAATTCTGCCTGTATCCAAGATTAGGACCGGGACAGAGGGATAAAAGCTATTATGCCAATCAATCCTTCTGTAATAGGAAGGATTTTTTATTTGGAAAAATAGGTTTTTCTCTCCTCGGAAGGGAAAAGGAGGAAAGAAAAGTATGAAATTTGCTATGGATTTTTTGAAACTAAAAGAAAAACGAGAAAAAATTTCTATGCTAACTGCGTATGATTATCCATCTGCTAAATTGGCAGAACAGGCAGGGGTCGATATGATTCTTGTCGGCGACTCACTTGGAATGGTTGTGTTAGGATATGATTCTACAGTTCCCGTCACTATGGAGGATATGATCCATCATACAAAAGCTGTAAAAAGGGGTGCACCTAACACATTTATCGTAACGGATCTGCCATTTCTAACCTATCACTCAACGATAGATGAGGCGTTAAAAAATGCAGCCAGACTGATGCAGACAGCAGGAGCAGATGCGGTCAAAATGGAGGGTGCCGGTGAGGTTATTCTTAAAATCAAAGCAATGACAGATGCGGGTATACCGGTAGTGGCGCATTTAGGGTTAACACCGCAATCAGTTGGTGTACTTGGCGGCTACAAGGTCCAGGGGAAAACCCGTGAAGCGGCGATTAAATTACTGGAAGACGCACAGAAATGCGAAGAAGCCGGAGCTATGGCTGTTGTGCTCGAATGTGTACCTTACCAGGTCGCTGAAACTATATCTAATCAACTAACGATTCCTACCATTGGGATTGGTGCAGGTAACGGAACAGATGGTCAGGTTCTCGTTTATCATGATGTTCTGTTATACGGCGTTAGCAGGGTGGCGAAATTCGTTAAAACATATACCGATTTAAATAGTGTGATTAGCGATGCTTTGTCTGAGCATATAAAAGAAGTAAAGTCAGGAGTCTTTCCTGACCGTGACCATTCATTTACGATGCAAGAAGAAGAACGATCCTCGTTGTATGGAGGAGAAAGATGAAAATTATCAGCCAGATAAAAGAATTACGTGAAGCGCTAGATATGGAGAGGGAACAGAGACGATCCATCGGATTTGTTCCGACAATGGGTTTTTTGCATGAGGGACATTTGTCTCTCATGCAAAAAGCAAGAGAACATAATGATATTGTGGTTATCAGCATTTTTGTAAACCCGCTGCAATTTGGACCGAATGAAGATTTTGAAAAGTATCCACGTGATCTGGATCGGGATGAAGAACTGGCCCGAAAAGCCGGTGTGGATTATCTATTTTACCCAACTGTACAAGAAATGTATGGCGATAAGCAAACGGTGGCAGTAAAGGTTCAAGAACGCACCGATGTCTTGTGCGGTAAATCTAGACCGGGACACTTTGATGGGGTCGCAACGGTTTTAACAAAATTATTTACGATTGTTCATCCGAACCATGCTTACTTCGGGTTAAAAGATGCGCAACAGGTTGCTGTAGTGGAAGGGCTTATCTATGATTTTAATTTCCCGATTGAATTGATAGGCGTAGAGATTAAACGTGAAGAAGATGGGCTTGCTCTCAGCTCGCGAAATATCAATCT
>JAZUQD010000004.1:0-23444 GCA_045605505.1 Pradoshia sp. | reverse complement strand
CAGATAATTTAGTACCAGAAAAGAGATTCTACTCCCTCTTAGCTTGTAGCCAAAGTCCTTATCTTAGATGTGCTGGTCTGCATTTTTTTATTTTTTGTGCTAGTTAACGCTATTTTCTACAGAAAGTCCAGATAGCGATACTTACTTTCACTATAAGGAATTTGAAGGAGATGGCCAGTTGGACTTGGGAAAGTCCACAAATGGCCTAAAAAGAGATAAGGACCGGTCTATCCATCAGGAATAATCTGAAAAATAAGAAGGAATTCAGAAATGGGCCCTTTTAGAGACTTTCTGAATTCCTTTGCCTACATTATGACAGGGGTAGTCCCCCTCTCTTTATTCCTGAACAGATAGTAGTTTCGTTAAATCTGCAAAAAAATCAGGATACGATACAGAAATGGCTTCTGCATTACGTAATTCTACGGATTCATTGGAAAGCAATGACGCGATCACCAATGTCATACCGATTCGATGGTCTCCAAGGCTGTCCACTACACCCCCGTGCAGAGTTTGTTCGCCTTCTATGATCAATCCGTCATCCGTTGGTGTAACTTTAACTCCAAGAGCCCCCAATTGGGTAGCAACAGCATCAATTCGATTTGTTTCTTTCACTTTTAACTCGGCAGCGTCTTTAATAACTGTTGTTCCCTTAGCCTGTGAGGCTAACAAGGCAATAATGGGGATTTCATCAATTAATCTCGGGATAATATCACCGCCAATTGTCGTACCTCTTAATGAAGACGTTTTGACTGTAATCGTCCCTGTTTCTTCCGCCAGTTCACCTTGAGGGTCATACTGAATCTCGATATTAGCTCCCATTTCTTTTAAAACATCTATAATACCTGTTCTCGTTTGATTTAAGCCAACATTTTTTAAGGTAACGTGACTATTCGGAACAACCGCACCAGCCACCAACCAGAACGCTGCAGAGGAAATGTCTCCAGGTACATGAACATGTCTACCCTTCAAAACCTGACCGCCAGTTACCCTGATTTCTCTTCCATCAACATGAATCTTCCCTCCGAATGACTCAATCATTCGTTCGGTATGGTCACGTGTAGAGGCTTTTTCAATAACTGTTGTGGTCCCTTTTGCATTTAGCCCGGCCAAAAGAATGGCTGATTTCACCTGCGCGCTTGCTACCGGAAGCTCATACTCAATTCCCGACAGTTCGCTCCCTATCATTTCAAGCGGAATATAATTGCCGTCATCCTTACCGGATATCGTTGCTCCCATTTTACGAAGGGGATCTACTACTCTTCTCATGGGCCGCTTGGCGATTGACTCATCACCTGTGAAGGTAACGGAAAATGGCTGGCTAGCGAGCATTCCTAAAAGAAGACGAATACTGGTTCCTGAATTACCGACATCCAATAATTCGACCGGTTCCTTTAAACCAGCCCATCCATTTCCATGAATGGTGACAGTATCACCAACTCTTTTAATATCTACTCCCATTTTACGAAAACAATCAATCGTGCTCAAACAGTCCTGACCTTCCAAAAAATGATGAATGGTAGTTGTCCCTTCCGCTACAGCTCCAAACATAACCGCTCTGTGTGAAATGGATTTATCTCCCGGGACTTCAATCGTTCCTATTAATCCAGTTGGATTGTATGAAAGGATTTTATTCAATACTTCTCCTCCTTTTTTGTCAGTCATAATAAGTATCATAATTTGTTGCATTTTGTAAACATTCAACGGCAAGAGAACGATCCTTATCTGTTTGAAAAGATAGGACCAATACACCATAAAGTTCTTCACGTGTCTCAATGATTCGTATATTCGTAATACTAATGTTTGATATAGCTAGGTACCCAGTGATCTCTGAAATGACCCCCGGGTAATCCGGGACATCCACATATAGATCGTAAAAGGAAGGAATCGCACCTTTTTTATGAGCCGGCATCTCATCGCGGAACACTTTAGCACTTTGGAAAAAGGAATATAGACTTTCCTCATCTTTCTGAACAATCCAGTCTTTGACCCACTCTATTTCCTTTATCCATGAGTTCAAGAGGTTGACCAATACTTGATCATTTTGAATCAGGATATCCTTCCACATCTGGGGATTGGATGAAGCAATCCGGGTGATATCCCTGAATCCACCGGCAGCAAGCCTTGCTATCAATGCATGTTTCTCTTCTGCATGTTCAGCTTGCTTCACGATGGAGGCAGCCATAATATGCGGGAGATGGCTGATTACACCTGTCATAAAATCATGTTCTCCGGCGTCCACTTCGATAAATTTCGCTTTTGTTCCTTTCAGCCATAATTTCAGCTCAGCCACTTCTTTCATACCTGTATGAGAAGCGGGAGTCAGCATATAGAATGCATTTTCGAAAAGATGCACTTTTGCTGCTGTTACTCCACTTTTATGGGATCCAGCCATCGGATGACCGCCTATAAACGTGTATCTTGAGCCAAAATATCGATTCGCCTCTTCCATAATTTTCGCTTTTGTACTTCCGACATCCGTAATTAGAACTCTTCTTTTAAGCGAACAAGAGGATAGGTTCTTCATGACAGCTGATGTCGCTTGTACAGGAACCCCTATTATGATGACATCTGCTCTTTCGGCAGCCTCTTTATAATCCGTAATCTCTTCATCTATTACTTTTAATACTTTTGCTAATTGTACCTGATTCCAATCTAAATCATATCCCTGTATAACAGATTCCGGATGTTCCTTTTTAATAGATAGAGCAATGGATCCTCCAATTAGCCCAAGACCTATCATTAATACATTCCCACGCATGGAGGCACCTCACCTGACATCTATTTCGATTTACTATCCTTCTTTTCCATAATAAATTGCTCCAGTTCGTTTAAAACTTCTTCATTCTGCGCATGCGAACCAACCGTAATTCGTATGGAAGTTGGGAATCCCAAAGCCATCCCTGAGCGAACGATAAAACCTTTTCTCATTAAGTACTGAAATACCTCGTTACCATCATATCCCGTATCGATTAAAATAAAATTAGCTTGGGAAGGATAGTAACTCAGCTTATGTATTTTACAAAATTCATAATACTGCTCAAGACCCTCTTTATTTTTTTGCTTGCATTCCTGAATGAAATCCTGATCCAATATAGCAGCGATCGCTGCCTTTTGAGCTAGTGAATTTACGTTAAATGGTTCTCTAGCTGGTTCAAGCATACGAATAATATGAGAATTAGCTACTCCATAACCGATTCGTAAGGCTGCCATTCCATAAATTTTTGAGAAAGTATGCAAAATAATTAAATTATCAAACTGATTAATTAATGGCAGGATGTCAGGATAATCCTCAGCCGTCACGTATTCATAATAAGCAGCATCAAATACAACTAGTACATCTTTTGGAACCTGACTCAAAAAAGATAGAAGCTCATCCCCAGGAATATATTCTCCAGTTGGATTATTAGGCGAACATAGCCAAACGATTCCCGTATCCGCATCAATCTCCTTAAGCATGCCATCCAGATTATGTCTCCCATTTACATGGGGTACTTCCCTTATTTCTGCCTGTTCAAGGATCGCATTATGACTGTATTGACTGAAGGTACCCGTTGCCATGACCGTATTAACCCCCGGTCTAAGAATGGCTTTAGCAATCATTTGAATCAAATTATCAGACCCATTCCCAAAAATCAGCTGATTTTCTTTAACCCCTAAATGTTCGGCTAATACTTCACGCAACTGAACGGCACCGCCATCCGGATACAAAGGAAGGGTCCAATCCGTTTCTTTCAAAATCTTTGAAACCGCGGATGAGTAACCATACGGGTTTTCATTCGAAGCCAATTTGATAATATGCTCCAAACCAAATTCCCTCTTTACATCCTCTATTGGTCTGCCTGGTTGATAGGGTTCCAATGTATATAAATGATTCTTCCATTTCATGATGAGCTCCCCCTTTTATTTGTTTATTTCTCTGTTAAATCAGGTCTAAGGATTGTGGCTCCCTCCAGATAAACATGTTTGATATCCTTTTGTTCGGTATCCGTATTGGCGTGAATCATAATCCGGATTGCCAAAGGCAAAGATCCCGGAACAGGAATTTCACGCATGCACATCACAGGAACATAGGTAAATCCAGCCATTCTTCTGACTGCCGCAGCCGGAAAACCTGCATCTATGTCATCTGTTACCGAGATGAATATCGAAGCAATAGACTCAGGCAGAAGGTTATTCTGTTGGATGATTTCTCGAAGCAGGATCTCCGTTCTGCTTTCAATAAGGTTTTTTTCATTTTCATCAATCGTAATAGCCCCTCTGATGCCTCTTATCATCATGAATTTCCGACTCCCTTTTCGCCTAATTTGTTTAAGAAAAATGCTAATTCGGCCTGTATTTCAGTATCAGTAAATGATTGTAAAGTTGGACTGCCATAATCTTTTAAAAGTACCATCGTGATTGAACCTTGCTTATTCTTCTTATCAAGTTTCATAAATGGTAGTAATGATTTTGTTGATAGTATATCTCGTGGTATTTGCAGATATCCTAAATTTCTCAACCAATTCTCAAACGTCGCGATATCAAATTGGAAATCCACATATTTTTTGCTCAGATATAAATCAAATAACATGCCAAAGGCTACAGCCTCACCATGGGTTACCACCCCATAGCCCGCTGCCCCCTCTATTGCATGTGCTAATGTGTGTCCTAAATTAAGATAAGCACGCGAGCCTTTTTCCTTCTCATCCTCAGACACAATATCAGCTTTGACAGAAATACCTCTTTTTATATACGGATCCAATGATTTAGTCGGTAAATCCGAAATGACGGAATAACGAGTCCGCAATTCATCATAAAAGGATTGACTACTGAGTAACGCATGTTTAATTAACTCAGCAAAGCCTGAACGCCACTCCTTTTCCGGTAAAGTCGATAAAAAGGAACTATCATAGAATACAGCTTCCGGCTGATAAAAACAGCCAACCAAATTCTTGCCTAAAGGATGATTGATGGCGACCTTACCTCCAACAGCACTATCATGGGCAAGTAAAGTCGTTGGCAGCTGAATATAAGGAATACCTCTCATATAGGTAGCAGCCACGAATCCGGCTAAATCTCCGACTACTCCACCGCCCAAAGCTAAAACCAGGCTATCGCGATCAAGCTTATTTTCTAATCCGACTGTCAGACATTCTTCATAAACAGAAAATGATTTTGCTCTTTCTCCCGTCGGTACGGCATGGATGATGACGTCGAACCCGCGTCCAGTTAAGCCTGATGTAATTGTGTTGGAATAAAGAGAAGAAACCATTTCATCCGTTATGATGTAAACCTTTGGTTTCCTCTTAAAATTCTTCTCCAGAAATATTGGGAGCTGCTCGATTACTCCATCACCTATAAATATAGGATACTCCTTTGAAGATGTCTTAATTTTCATAGATTCCATTAAAATTCCCTCGCATATGCTCTTTGTTGATTGACAGATTCCAGCAATGAATCCATTCGATCTGAATAAAATTGTTCAAGGATGGCGTTGGCGAGTTCCCACGCTACCACATGCTCCGCAACGACTGCTGCTGCTGGTACTGCACATGCATCAGATCGTTCAATTGAAGCAGTAAATGATTCTTTCGTATCAATATCCACACTTTTGAGCGGCTTGTATAACGTTGGAATTGGTTTCATTACTCCACGAACCACAACAGGCATTCCCGTTGTCATCCCACCCTCAAATCCTCCTAATCGATTCGTTTTACGGCTGTAACCTTGACCACTCTCCCAAACAATTTCATCATGAACCTGACTACCTGGAATTCTGGCTGCTTCAAAGCCGATTCCGAACTCTACCCCTTTAAATGCGTTGATGCTAAGGATTGCGCCGGCAATTTTTGCATCTAATTTCCGATCATAATGAACATAGCTTCCTACACCCGCTGGCATTCCTGTCGCTACAACTTCCACGACCCCGCCAAGTGTATCGCCATTCTTTTTAGCCAAATCAATAGCTTCCATCATTTGTACGCCAGCTTTTTCATCAAGGCAGCGAACCGGAGAGTCTTCAGCCAGCTTTTGAATCTTGTCCATATCCGTTAACTCTGTTTCAGAAGCTTTTATGCCGCCGATCTCCACGACATGCGAAACAATTTCTATACCAAGTAGGCTAAGCAGTTTCACAGCAACAGCTCCTGCTGCTACTCGAACAGTTGTTTCCCTGGCGGAGGATCGTTCCAATACATTACGTAAATCCCGATGTCCATATTTCATACCGCCATTTAAGTCAGCATGGCCTGGGCGTGGTCGTGTTATTTTTCGTTTAATTTCTTCTTCAGTCTTTTCATCAATCGGTTCGATTCCCATCACATGAGTCCAATGAGTCCAATCCCGATTTTTCACTTGTAAGGCTACAGGTGAACCTAAAGTTTTGCCATGACGGACGCCAGCAGTGATTTCTGCGGTATCTTTTTCGATTTGCATTCTTCTTCCGCGACCATATCCCTTTTGTCTCCTGGCAAGATGTTTGTTGATATCTTCCTCAGACAATGGCATCCCTGCAGGTAAACCTTCAATGATCGTTGTTAATTGGGGGCCATGGGATTCCCCGGCAGTTATGTATCTCATAAGCGTCCTCCTTCACCACTTTAAAGCATTTATGTAATAATATCATAATCTACAGTTCTTTTGGTAATGTCTTGCCTTTATTGTACACAGAACCTTTATAATCTTCCATTGCCTATACGATTGACCATACTGATAACCATTTAAACGGAAAAGATTTATGGAATTGACACGAACTCTTTCTTTTTATAGAAAAACGTATTTGTACTAACAAAATCAAAAGTGTTTGGATTGAAGATTTGTTCAGTACTTCCAACAAACAAAACTCCACCCGGCCGAAGTGCCTCGGAGAATTTCCTATATAAAGAATTCTTCGCTTCATCCGTAAAATAAATAAGCACATTACGGCAAATGATTAAATCATAGGACTGGCCATATGGATCACCCAGTAAATTATGTTTAGTAAATGTCACAGCATTCTTGATTTTTTGATCCAAATGATAATATCCGTCCACCAATTCGAAATAGGTATTTTTCAATTCTTCTGGTACTTCGTCCAACGACTTTTCTGAATAAATGCCTCTCTTGCAAATTTCCAATACCTTTTCGTCTATATCCGTTGCCAGGATGGTCGCTCGGTTCAAAGCATTTAAGCGCGATAGCACCATGGCCAATGAATAGGGTTCATCACCAGTTGAACATGCAGCACTCCAAACTTTGATGGTCGGTTTTTCAGATAGTAATCTTGGTAGTATTTCCCGCTCTAAGATCTCCCACCTTTTATAATTCCGAAAAAAATTCGAGACATTAATCGTCATACGGTCCAAAAATTCATTTAATAGATATTTATCTTTACTAAGGGTACTGTAATAATCTCGAAACCCCTTAAAACCCTGTTTTTCATATAAGGATGTGATTCTTCTTTTCATTTGAGCTTCCTTATACAAAGACAGATTGATTCCCGTTAAATAGTTGATTCCTTTAATAAACCCCTGATAGTCATCATTTATTGTGATCATAACCCGTTTCGTCCCCACCCGATTTCTTTTCTATTAGTATACAAAATTTATAGAATCAAAGATATAACCACTCATTTTGTTCCGTCTTGTAGAGAAACTAATTGGTCAGTTATCTAATTATCTTTCGTCAAATCCCATTAAAAAAGCTGCCAACCCTGTTGACAGCCTCTTTCTTTATTGTGTTAAAGGATCAAACCTTAATAAATCCACTGATTTGTCAATTTTGTGTATTCAGTCAATTCATCTTCTTTGAAGAAAATCCCAAGTTCTCTTTCAGCACTTACCAGTGAATCAGAACCATGAATAATATTCTTGCCAACTGTTACACCGTAATCACCACGAATTGTACCAGGAGCAGCATCTTTAGGGTTAGTAGACCCCATCATTTGACGTGCTGTCGCAATCACATTTTCTCCTTGCCAAGCCATCGCAAAAACCGGCCCGGAAGTAATAAAGTCAACTAATTCACCAAAAAACGGACGTTCTTTGTGTTCCTCATAATGTTTTTCTGCCATTTCAGCAGGAATGATCATTAATTTTGCCCCAACAAGTTGAAAGCCCTTTCTTTCAAAACGTGATACAATTTCCCCGATTAAATTTCTTTGAACACCATCTGGTTTAACCATTAAGAATGTTTTTTCCATTATTACACCTCTGCTCGTATGTATGGGTTTTCAGAAAGAATAATACCATTATTTATATATAGAAAGCAAACAAAAAAAGGAAATAATCTCAATATTTCCTTTTTCCGATAAATTTTGCTATTTCAACTAAATAATCTTTGTTCTTCGAATCCGGTAACGAGTCCAGGATGGCGAATGCTTTATCTAAATAAGCATTGCTGAATTCGATAGATTTCTCGATTGCTCCAGATTTTTTGATTGATTCCAAGATTGGCTTTAATTCATCTAAACTCATTTTCTCATGAACTGTGCGAATAGTTTCAGCTATATTGGGTTCTTGCAAAGCAAATAAAACAGGTAAGGTAATATTCCCTTGCCATAAATCACTGCCTGCTGGTTTACCCAGCTCTTTCTCGGTTGCAGTAAAATCGAGTATGTCATCCATAATTTGATAAGACATACCTACATAGTAACCATATAAGTATAATTTTTTGTGGATGTCTTCTGTAACTCCTGCGCTGATGGCCCCCAATTGACAGCTTGCAGCAATTAATACAGCCGTTTTTCGTTTGATGCGCCTTAAATAATTTCGCAAATTTTGGTCAAAATTATATTTATCACGTATTTGCTCTATCTCTCCAATACTGACTTCCATAATGGTTTTAGCCAAAACCTGATGTGCCAGTGGTTCATTAATATGGGTCATAAGTTCCTGAGCTCGTGCAAATATGTAATCTCCAGTATAGGTGGCTATTTTATTATCCCATTTGGAACGAACCGTTAAGGATCCCCTCCGTAATCGAGCTTCATCAATGATATCATCATGTACAAGTGAAGCTGAATGAATAAGTTCAAGAGCAACGGCTGCATGCTTAATTTGATTAATATCATAATCTCCAAATTTTGCCGTAAGCAGAACAAATACAGGGCGTATACGTTTCCCTCCTGCTTTTAGCGTGTGCATCGATGCGTCGTGAAGTTGTCCATAGTCTGCTCGAATGGATGAACGAAGCTCTTTTTCGATTAATTGGATATCCTGTCTGAAGATTGAATATAGTTTTGGTAATTTCATAGTTCCACTTCCCGCTTAAACTAATGCGCGTCCCTTCATTTAGATTGTTTGTATCCAAAATGAGACGCGGCTGCCCCACCGGAATAAGGTTTGTATTTCACCTTATCAAAACCGGCTTCCTCAAAGAGTTTTTTCAATTCCGGTCCGCCCGGAAAATCTGATGCAGATTCCTGCAGCCATGAATACTCCTTATAGCTCTTAGCCAATAATTTACCCATCATTGGCATGATATGCTTAAAATAAAAATAATAAAGCTGTCTATAAACCGGTAATGTGGGCTGAGAAGTATCCAAACAAACAGCCATACCTCCAGGCTTAAGAACACGATTCATTTCTTTCAATACAGCTAAATAATCAGGAACATTTCGCAGACCAAATCCTATTGTGACATAATCAAACGTGTTATCTTCAAATGGTAGTTCCATTGCATTCCCATGTAGCAGCTCTACATTATGCAATTGTTCCTTTGTAACTTTTTGTTCCCCAATCTTCAGCATATTTTTACTGAAATCCAAACCAATTACCTTGCCGGAATCGCCAACCTGACGTGCTAATGCAATCGTCCAATCAGCTGTACCACAGCATACATCCAACGCCTTGTCTCCTTGTTTCACATTCATTTTTTTCATCGTATCTGCACGCCAGCGCTTATGTAATTGAAAACTAATAACTGAATTCATAGAATCATAATTGTCAGAAATTTTTTCAAAGACATGATGGACACGTTCTTCTTTTGTTTGTTGTTTCATTATGAATTCCCTTTCCCCACAATAACTTATTTATATGTTTTTGGGATTATCTTAAAATATCCTTAACCCGTATAGCCAAATCATCGTTGCAATGATATTCCAATAAGGATAACGATAATCTTTCCTTCACTTTTTCTATTTCACGGTTAAGTAAATTTGATATTTTATCGGTAGATTCATCATCTACAATATGTATGGACCTGAGGGCTTTAATAAAATTGGAACGGTGATTCTGTTTATATCCATCCAATTCAGCCAGCAATCTGTTCAGTAACAGAATATCGATATACAAATCCAACTGTTCAGTATCCGCAAAATACTCTGCTGTTTTTTCAACCAAAATGGTTTCAATCTTACAAAGATATGTCACTAGTTGCTCGATATCCGCTTCCTTATCCAAATATAATTTAACCTTTGCTTCATTAATTTCCTGTATTCCCTTAGACATTAGGCTAATAAACTCGATATCTTTTGTTTTTGCCAATATATGATAGTACATGCTGCTGTAATAATCACCAGCTAAAATCGATAATTGGCGTTGTCTCAATTGAGCCGGACTTTCGCCTTCCTCTGAGTTTGAAACTGTTTCATGGGTCTCCAGGGCAATTTGCATGAGCATGACTGATACTATGTAATAGGGCATTAATTTTTGATCCACATTAGTATTTCGCATGATTTTAACCATAACAGCAATCATCTCGTCATTGATAGCTGGTTGATCTATATATTTCAATACAAAAGAATGATTGATGATATTCTTTATTTCACTATTAAGTTGTGTGACTTCATTACTGATGCTATCCAATCGTAATCACCCATGCTTCCACTTCTAATTCTAATGCCGGTAACCGGCACAAATCACATTCATTATTTTTATCTTACTATCCTTTTAAATCGCTGTCGAATGGTTTAAAAGGAGAGAACAGATAAACGGTTATTCCTTCTCACTTTCTATTTCACCATAGGGAGTGTGCATAACCGCTTTTCCTCTGATTTTGATAGCTGATGTATGTTCGGTAAACTGAACAAATAGCACTTCACCCTTATCGAGCTTTTCGGAATGATGGAATCTGGTATCTTCACCTCTGGTTAACCCAATGACATTCACTCCATCTTCCAATGCTTTTATAACTACAAAATCAGTTGATTGGATGTTCTCCATTCTCTCACTCCTTCCATTATTTATTTCACTTATTTATTTATAAAGCTTAATACTTCCTGACGGGAACGGGAGTCTGTTGCCAAAGTTCCTCTTACTGCGGAAGTGATTGTTCTGGATCCAGGTTTTTTTACGCCTCTCATCGTCATACACATATGTTCAGCTTCAACAACAACCATAACACCGTGAGGCTCAAGTGTTTCCATAATGGCGTCTGCCACAGTTGATGTTATTCTCTCTTGTAATTGAGGTCTTCTGCTCACTGCTTCGACCGCTCTGGCTAATTTGCTTAAACCAGTTACCCGGCCACCTTTAGGAATGTACGCTACATGAGCCACACCAAAGAAAGGGACAAGATGATGTTCACACATTGAATAAAAAGGAATATCTTTAACAAGAACTAATTCTTCATGATCTTCTCCAAAGACTGTTTCAAAATATTCCTTAGGATCTTGCCTCATCCCAGAAAATACTTCTTCATACATTTTAGCTACACGTTTTGGCGTGTCCAAGAGCCCTTCCCTTGTCGGATCTTCCCCCAGAGCTTCCAGAATCATCGTCACTGCTTCCTCTATTTTACCGCGATTGATTTCACTCATTCTGTCTTCCTCCCATTGCTTTACCTAATTTCAACTATATCCATAGTAGCACATTTTACTCTTTGAGCCATGTATTATGGATTTTATAATAGAAAAAGAGTCATTACCACCGTTGATGGTAATGACTCTCTAAGTGCATATAGCGCTCATTCAAGCAATAAGCGTATGTACAGATTACTTAACTGCGTCTTTAAGTGCTTTCCCTGGTTTGAATGCAGGTACTTTGCTAGCAGCGATTTCAATTTCCTCACCAGTTTGTGGGTTGCGTCCTTTACGGGCAGCACGCTCACGAACTTCGAAGTTACCGAAACCAATCAATTGTACTTTATCACCATTTTTAAGAGCTTCTAAAATGGATTCGAACACTGCGTCAACTGCTTTAGTAGCGTCTTTTTTAGAAAGTTCGCTAGCTTCAGCAACCGCGTTGATTAATTCTGTTTTGTTCATGCCATTCACCTCCTCCCAAAGTATGCTTCCATTCTACTTCAATTACTTTTCAATTCGTAATGAAATATGTTTCCATCAGCCAAAACAAAAACTTTGCAATATTTGGTCATTAATTATTTTTAACATAAAAAACCTTTGATAAACATTGATATATAAGGGTTTTTGCTTTGAACTTGATTTCTGATAAAAGATTATCATAATCGCCAGACCATATCAAGTAAATTAGCGAATTTACAGGCATTTATTCGAATAATGGAGGTTATTTTTCTATTTATATTGCTATATCTTCATTTTTGAGGTATTTTGAAAGTTTATGCTTCATAAAATATATCTTATTTTTCGCCATTATTGACAATAAAAAAACAGAGGTTTGCGGCATCCATTATTGGACCGAAAACCTCTGTGTCACTGTTTAAAGAATAATAGCGATCAAACCGCCCGATCCCTCATTAATAATCCTTTCAAGCGTTTCCTTCAGTTTATATCGGGCATTTTCCGGCATTAAACTTAATTTCGCCTGAATTCCCTCACGAACCACTGTTGATAAACTGCGCCCAAATATATCTGAATTCCAGATGCTTAATGGATTATCTTCAAAATCCTGCATTAAATATCGCACCAATTCTTCACTTTGTTTTTCTGTCCCGATAATAGGTGCAAACTCTGATTCAACATCTACTTTTATCATATGAATAGATGGTGCCACCGCTCTCAGCCTAACTCCAAACCTGGATCCCTGACGTATGATTTCCGGTTCATCCAGACTCATATCTGCTAGAGATGGTGCTGCTACTCCATAACCAGTCTGTTTGACCATTTTAAGGGCATCAGCCACTTGGTCATATTCTGCTTTAGCATAGGCAAAATCCTGCATTAATTCTAGCAAATGGTCTTTTCCTCTAATTTCAACACCTACAATTTCTTTCAGAACCTGGTCATATAATTCATCAGGTGCTGATAAATCAATTTCAGCTACTCCATGGCCCATTTCAATCCCTGCCAATGAGGCATTGCCTACAAACTCATACTCTTCAAACAGATGAACAAGCCGATCAACATCTCTAAGTCTTTTAATATCTTGGACCGTTTCTCTGATTGCATCCTGATAAGAAGCTCTGAGCCAGTGATTTTCATTAAGAACCATAACCCATCTCGGTAAATTAACATTCACTTCAAGAACAGGGAATTCGAATAATGCTTCCCGGAGGACGTTTAACACGTCTCCTTCCCGCATGCCCTCAACACTTATGGCCAGAACCGGTATATCATATTTATTCTGTAGCTTGGAACGAAGAACCTCTGTATCTGGATGATAGGGGCTCACCGTGTTTAGAATCATGATAAATGGTTTTCCAACTTCTTTAAGTTCCTCAACAACCCTTTCCTCTGCTTCTACATAGTCTATACGCGGTATCTCACCGATCGATCCATCGGTCGTTACGACTACACCAATCGTGGAATGGTCCTGAATCACCTTACGCGTACCAATTTCAGCTGCTTCATGGAATGGGATCGGTTCCTCATACCAAGGCGTATGAATCATCCTTGGCCCATTCTCGTCCTCATATCCTTTCGCCCCCGGAACAGTATATCCAACACAATCAACCATCCGAATATTGACTTCTAATCCCTCGTCCACTTGTACCTGTGCTGCCTGATTTGGTACAAATTTAGGTTCAGTGGTCATAATGGTTCTTCCTGCTGCACTTTGGGGCAATTCATCAATTGTACGTGCTTTTTCTGCCTCACTTTGCATTCCAGGAAGTACGACCAACTCCATAAATTTCTTTATAAATGTAGATTTACCCGTCCGAACGGCTCCGACAACTCCCAAATATATATCGCCGCCGGTTCTCTCGGCTATATCCTTAAATATATCGACCCTTTCCAAGAGATCCCCTCCCGATTCCTCATATATGAGTACTTATACGCAATTATGGATATTCTTATAAACTTGGACACTATATATTTATGCTATCCCCTGTTAGATTTATGACTGTTTTTTTCTCTCCTCTCCATTTATATAAAAGCCCGTCAGCTATTTATCTCCATTAATCTGATCATCACCTGTACGGATGTCCATAAAAAAGCCCGGATTAATTGCTGGGATGAAATAAAAAAAACCTTACTTTTACAAATATATTTTGTAAAAGTAAGGTTATTCCTGAATTGCCATAAAGACAGGTTTATTTGCTTTTTGATCCCATGTATAGGGCAGTGAATAGGCAGGTACAAAGAGGCTGTTTTTTACTAATTCATTCCTTATATCCTCACCATTTTTTAAATCCATTGATTGATCGATCAACAAATCATATAAATCAGGTGTATAATCAATATACAATTCTCCATCTTCACCTAAAACAAAGTGTAAGGCCTTTCCGGTAAACGGACTTTTAACGGTAGGTTCCTTTTCAAATCCCATATTTTCATAATTAAGGGTATAGACATTAGGACCAATTTTTTCATCAAAAGCCGGATATCCCTGAGATTCTATTTGTAGTTTAGTATCTCGCAAAGCCTCAGCTAATCGTAAATCAATCAGCCTGACAGTTGGATTGGTTTCTTCATTAATAAGTGTATATTGGAATATCCCCCCATTTTCATAGGCGTTTCCAGGTATTTCAGCCATATATTTAGGGACTAATTTTTTAAAATCGATTATGTATTTCATATAATAAGGCGTATCTTGATCTTTGGTCTTGATCGGCAATAACTGACCGCCATTATCTTTCCTATATTCTAAGACTGCCCTTTGAACAGATTCGACCTGATCCTCATAAGGAACTTGATTTTCTTGAGAATTCTCCTCCGGATATAAACAACCAGATAGGAGGATTACCGTACATAGTACCAATGAAAAACCAGTCATATTTTTTAGTTTTTCTCTTATCCTGTTACCCATTTGTAGGACCACTCACAACAATAATAATCATAATAATGGCAGCAATAAACATAGATACATAGGCGACAGTAGCTAACAGGTATTTTAAAATCCCCTTTAATTTATATCTGCTTAAATAGATAGCCAGTACCGCAATTGCCATTAACCCCATTCCTGCAATCGAAATCCACATTTTTTGCATCGCTATACTCAAAACTCGGACCCCCTCTTCCGACAATTATCATACCATCTTTTTATAAAAAATGATATTTTTTCAATCTTTGCTATTATAACCCATAATATCTCCGGAAGAAAACAAAAACGGAAGCTTAGGTATCATGTACCCAAACTCCCGTCTTGGACTAAATATATGGACTTAGACTGGTTATATGCTGGATCAGTCTTGTAAAATATACTATGTTTAAACATCCATCTCAGCAAGTAACAAATGCCTATTTTTATGACAAAATCAACAGATTATTAATTATTACCCATTATATCCTTTAAGTCTTCCATTTCGTGCTTCTTGCTTCTTGTCATTAGATCATCTACTTCTGTTTTAATGTCCTTGCCGTTAAACAGAACATCGTATAAGGCAGATGCGATCGGCATCTTCACTTGGTATCTTTCGGACAATTGATGAGCTGCTTTCGTTGTTCTTACACCTTCAACAACCATGCCCATACTTTCAAGGACCTCGTCCAGATTTTTCCCCTTGCCAAGCATATGACCGGCACGCCAGTTTCTTGAGTGGACACTTGTACAGGTTACAATAAGGTCGCCAATACCTGTTAAGCCCAGGAACGTTAATGGATCTGCACCCATTTTTACACCGAGACGAGTAATCTCTGCGAGACCCCGAGTCATTAAAGCAGCTTTGGCATTATCTCCATAACCAAGTCCATCCGTAATCCCTGCCGCCAAGGCAATAATATTTTTTAAAGCCCCACCGATCTCAACACCAACTAAATCCTGGTTGGTATATACACGGAAATTTTGATTCATAAATAAATCCTGTATACGCTCTGCAGCTTCCATATTTTTAGAAGCCACCGTTACAGTTGTAGGAATCCTTCTGCTAACCTCTTCGGCATGGCTTGGTCCAGATAGCACGATAATATCTTTTGTAATATCGGATATTTCTTCTTCAAGCATCTCAGAAATACGCATTAAGCTATCTGGCTCTATCCCTTTACTCACATGGACGATTGTCACTTTTTCATTGACAATATCCTTAACTTTACGGGCTACTTCACGAATTGCTTTAGTCGGTACAGCAAAAACAACAACTTCCGAGCCAGACAGGGCCTCTTCCAAATCATGATATGCCTTCATAGAAGTAGGCAGTTTCACATCAGGTAAATATCGAATATTCGCCTGTTCACGATTGATTTCGTTGACATGAGCAACATCATGTCCCCAAATTTTTACGGAATGTCCATTATCCGCTAGGACAATTCCAAGAGCAGTCCCCCATGAACCTGCCCCCAAAATGGTAACTATTTGTTGCATACACTCCACTCCCCAAAAAATTATTTACGTAATCTAGAAAATATTTTTATAGGTGTTCCTTCAAATCCAAATGCATCTCTAATTTTATTTTCTAAGAAGCGTTCATAAGAGAAATGCATCAATTCTGGATCATTAACAAAGACAACAAAGGAAGGCGGTTTGACTGCTACCTGTGTAGCATAGTATACTTTTAGCCTTTTACCATTATGGGTTGGCGTTGGATTCATCGCAATTGCATCCATGATAACATCATTCAATACATTCGTTTGAACACGCTGTGCGTGGTTTTCGCTGGTCATATTAATCATTGGTAGTAAGGTATGAATACGTTGCTTCGTTTTCGCAGATAAGAAGACAATTGGAGCATAGTCTAGGAACTGGAATTCAGCCCTAATCTTCTCTTCAAATTTCTTCATGGTTTTATCATCTTTCTCAACAGCATCCCATTTGTTCACAACAATGACAATAGCTCGTCCTGCTTGATGGGCATATCCGGCAATTTTTTTATCCTGTTCGATAATTCCTTCTTCACCATCTAGAACGACGAGGACAACATCCGAGCGTTCAATAGCACGTAAAGCACGTAATACGCTGTATTTCTCCGTGCTTTCATATACCTTCCCTTTTTTTCGCATTCCTGCCGTATCGATAATGACATAATCATCACCATTATATTTATAAGGGGAGTCGACAGCGTCTCTAGTGGTACCTGCTATATTACTTACAATAACGCGTTCTTCACCTAAAATAGCATTAACGAGTGAAGATTTCCCTACATTCGGTCTTCCAATCAAGCTGAATTTAATAACATCCTCATCATAATCAGGTGCTTGATGATCAGGGAAACTTTGCACAACAGCATCTAACAGATCTCCGATTCCTATACCATGAGAACCTGAAATAGGAATAGGTTCCCCAAAGCCCAATGCATAAAAATCATAAATTTGATTACGCATTTCAAAGTTATCCACTTTATTTACTGCTACTACTACCGGTTTTTTTGAGCGATAGAGGATTTTAGCTACTTCCTCATCGGCTGAAGTTAATCCTTCCCTGCCACTTGTCATAAAGATAATGACATCTGCTTCATCAATTGCAATCTCTGCCTGTTGACGAATTTGTTCCAGAAAAGGTTCGTCCCCTATATCAATACCACCTGTATCAATAATATTAAATTCATGATTTAACCAATCACCGGAACTATAAATTCTATCTCTGGTTACTCCGGCTACATCTTCTACGATCGATATTCTTTCTCCTACAATTCGATTGAAAATTGTAGATTTACCTACGTTCGGCCTGCCCACTATGGCTACTACTGGTTTTGGCATGGTCGTTCACCCTTTCAACTATCCTAGCTACATTCCTGTTTTATGTTTCACTGAATTGTTAGCATGTTTAATGTATTTATATATTATGAAAAAAGAACCCTTCTTAATCATAAAGAAGGGTCTAACTATATTATGATAGCAAACGTTTGGCAAAGTAACAACTCTTCCGGTTATATTTCTCTCCAATATCTGCTTGAATTTGAACAATAATGGACTAATATCTCTCATTTGCATCTAAATTTGTATAAAAATATTTTTTATGACTCTTTTCTTTATGAAACCAGCTAAAAGAAAAATAGCCTATCTGATTCCCTTTCCTTTTAACCCTAGATGTTGATGATGAACGATCTTTCTCTTTGGTATTCTTCCTGCCCATATTATTTGAGCTTTATCAATAACAATTGCAATTGTAAGTGTTAGCAACAAAAGATCGAGTGATTCAAATGAAACGATATCCCGGGTAGGAAATCCATACGTATATAAAATCACCGAATAAATCGCTTCCCCTAAAATAATCCCACAGTTTAAAACACTGATACGGTTATGGGCATGGATCAGGCTGATTCCTAATCCAAACAACAATGGAGCAGCTATAAAAATCCAGTTTACAATGAACCATACCGGATAAAGTATCGCAAAAATTCGTATACAAATAAGAGCGATCGTTAGACAAATAATGGCTACGGTCCCTTTAATTAATTCTTTATTTGTCCAGCTCTTCCATTGATAAACAGACCAAAGGATACCTGCAATTATAAATAAATTTATATTAAATAGAGATACTTGAATCGAAAGACCGGCAAAACAAATACCCCCTAATTGCCTAATCAATCCCCAACGCCTTACCTCAATGGTTTCATCTGAAATAAAAATAAAATACCAACAGCCCAGCCACATCAAAGCAAAAAATAAATAACCTTCGTACATAAAAACCTCCCTTAGCAGTATGCCAACTTTCTATTTTTTTAAACAAATCTAATTTCGGGAAATTTTTATAGTACACCTGCTATGATGCCTTATTTGAAGCTGGTAGGATGGTTGAATACTTACCTTGAGGAGGGGATGGCACAGAACCTAGTCCATACATTGAATGAATGTCGTCATTTTTATTTGTACGATTACTACAATACGTGGGCGGTTGCCTTTTGAACTAAGTCAGTATCAGTTAAAGTTGTATGAAATGAATATCACTAAATATTCTTGTTTCATGCGCGTCTATTTAGTTAATCCTCAACATCCCCTTAGAAAATCAAAAACACACAAATAATTTTATAAAAAGGAACTTATATATCAAGCAGAGTTCTATTTTCTGTAGAATGGGTGAGACTCCTGCGTGAAGAACAAGGTAATAAAGACCACGCAGCGCAAAGCGTGAGGAGGCTTGATGCTTACCCGTGGAAAGTGAGCCCATTCTGCAAAAAATAGTGTTAACAAGTAGAAAAAAGAAAAAAACTGCAGACAATGCCCTAAATAAGGACTTTGTCTACAGTCTGAACGGACCTAATTGGCCCGACATAATTTATTTTCTCAAATTCTTTAATTGTTCCCCAATCATTTCACCTAATTGGAACCCATTTGTTTCTTCAGGGAATTCATAGTGATCCATGGCGGCAGACGGATTTTCCTCCAGTTCCTTAATGCTAAGAGATAATCTGTGCTCATCCTCATTCACATCAAGTACTTTAACGTTAATCACGTCACCTTCGGTTAGAACCTCATGCGGAGTGCCGATATGTTTATGGGAAATTTGAGAGATGTGCACCAAACCTTCAACACCTGGATACACTTCAACAAATGCTCCATAGGATACTAATCGTTTAACCGTCCCTTCAAGCACACTTCCTTTTTTCGCTTTGTCAGTAATATCTGACCACGGTCCAGGCAATGTTTCTTTAATCGATAAGGATACTCTTTCACTGTCTCGGTCAATCGATAGAATCTTAACTTTGACACTTTCTCCTTCAGAGACAACATCTGAAGGCTTGTCTACATGTTCATGGGAAAGCTGAGATACATGGACGAGGCCATCAATACCACCAATATCAACAAATGCACCGAAATCAGTGATTCTTTGGACTGTTCCTTCAATAACCTGGCCAGCCTGTAAAGTTTCGAGCACTCCCATTTTTTTCTTTTCTTTCTCTTCACGGACTACATCTCTGTGTGAAAGAATCAAACGGTTTTTTTCCTGATCGAGTTCTACAATCTTAAACTCCAACGTTTTGCCTTTATAGTCAGAGAAATCTTCTACAAAATAATCTTCGACAAGTGAGGCCGGTACAAATCCGCGCACTCCCAAATCAACCACAAGACCGCCTTTAACAACGTCTTTAACCTCGGTTTCGATAATTTCACCTTTTTCAAATGAAATAATCAAATCACCCCAAGCCTTTTCTGCATCTACTTTCCTTTTTGATAGAATCAGAGCTTCATCTTCGACTTTAATAATCTCAAACTCAAGCTCATCTCCTTCTTTCACTACATCTGATGCCTTTTCGACGTGTAAACTGGAGAGTTCACTGATTGGGACAATACCATCATGTTTGCTATCTTTAACTTCAACAACAACCTGTTTTTCTTCAACCTTAGATACAGTCCCTTGTACTCTTTGGCCTACATTAAATTCAGTAACATCAATATTGTTCATATCCTCTGTCATATGTACTCCTCCTAACAATCACGGCTTCAAATACCTTTCAATTTATATTTAATACCACTTTTTCGTAAGTATTAAACAATTTTCAAAATAATTCCTTTTTTCTAACTTCTTATAAATTCTATTATTTGTCAAGCAGGATGATCAACGATTTTGATCGATTAGCTCTTTTATTTTTGCCATTATGACTTTTGTCACTTCCTCGGGGGAGGCTTTCTTACTACGGAATTCCTCCATGTCGATTGGCGGTCCAAAAATCACTTTTGTTTTAGAAAACGGCTTATACGTACCAATTACGGCACAAGGAATCACTTGAGCGTCCGATCTCAACGCAAAAAATCCGGCACCTGCCAGCCCCTCACCTAATTCACCCGTTCTACTGCGAGTACCTTCCGGAAACAGCCCCAACACATGTCCATTTTTTAACACGCCTAATCCCTTGCGCAAGGCATTACGGTCACTCATGCCTCTTTTAATAGGAATCGCATTCGTATGCGGCAAAATTTTGTTAAGGACAGGCAAATTAAATAGCTCTTCTTTTGCTATAAAATGTACATCTCGCGGAAAAGACATTCCTACGACAGGCGGATCTAACTCACTAATATGGTTAGAGCACAATAAAACACCGCCCGTTTCAGGAATATGTTCTTTTCCTGAAATTGTAACACGGTACAATGGTGTTAGAGCGATTTTTAGTACGCCCCTGGCAAATCTATAAAACGTCATCCACTTACTCCTTTCTCTTCAGCTATTCTCATAATAGCGTCTACTACTTCATCAATTGAAAGACTAGTTGTATCAAGTTCGATTGCATCTGCTGCCTTTTTCAAAGGAGATACTTCTCTTTCGGAATCAAATTTATCCCTAGCTGCAATATCTTGTTTTAATTGCTCTAGATCAGAGTCAAATCCCTTTGATAGATTTTCCTCATGTCTCCTTTTTGCTCGTTCATCCACACTGGCAAGCATAAATATTTTAACTTCGGCATTTGGCATAACTTGAGTACCAATGTCTCTTCCATCCATGACAACACCGCCTTGTTCAGACAGAACTTGCTGACGTCGAACCATTTCTTCTCGCACGAGTTTATGTTGAGAAACAGCAGAAACATTTTTAGTTACATTCGGCGTTCTAATATCATTCGTTACAACCACTCCATCAACCAATACATCTTGGCCTTGTTCACTATTCTGTAATTTGATATCAGTTGACATTAATAAATCATAAAGAGCCGCCCCATTATTTGGGTCTACCCCATTATTTAATGCCTTATAAGTTAGAGCTCTGTACATTGCACCGGTATCTATATATATGTATGTTAACCTTCTTGCAATAATTTTCGCCACCGTACTTTTTCCTGCAGCTGCAGGACCATCAATCGCAATAGATAATTTCTTATTCATTAGTTCCTCCTTGTTGTACACAAAAGTATATCAAGACTATTTTAACACAGCTTTTCCTTATATAAAGAATTAATAAACGTAAAAAAACGAGACAAAGCAGGCATGACTTTGTCTTTAGTTTACTGCCTATTTATTTATTTGAAATAGTTTCCACTATCTCAGTATAATTATTTTCTAGTACTCCTTCATATTGTACGAGTGTTTTCCATTGAAGAAAAGTATGTTCACGGTGAAAAACAAGCTGAAAAAATAATAAAAAGAGAAGTTGGATAAAAACCATTTTCTTAATAAATCGTTCTACTGTCTTCATATTGAGCAACCTCCCTTACCTAAGAGCTTGCCCATGTAATCTGTTTTTTAATCCACTGTAACCCGGTTTCTTTTTTCCAGTTGTCTCTCAAAACAATAACGTAGTAAAATTTGTCTCTCTGTTTCTGTAAGTTCCTTGAATTCAACAGATACTTTTTTTCTTTTATTATAGACATCGACTATTCTTTTTACTTCAACCTGGATAGGCAATTCGTGCACATCTCTATTCTTCATTTCAAATGTAAAGTGTAACATTAAGGATGCTTGAGTATTTATCTTTATAATCTGAGGAACAATGATTGCCGCTCCGCCCGCACTTATATCAGTGGTAAGTGCCGTAAACGGCTCAAATTCATTATTAAAGGGTTCTACATTAACATTGGCAGATAAAGAGACGCGCACGTATTCTCTTCGTTGAATTTTTTGTAAAGATTCATCGCCGGGGTAATCAATAAGGAGGAGCGGGATATTTTCTCTGACTCTTCCCTTGATTTCAGTCGTAAACAAGTAGGTATTTTGATCTTTTCCTACGAATGTTCCTTTTAGATATGTTCCGTTTACTAAATAATCTATTCTATTCGTATGTATATTAACAGGGTAATCAATATAAAGAACCCCATCTCTCATATCCATCAATTTACATCTATATGTTTCAAATTGATCTGAATGGCTTTTCTCAAGAATTATGGTCATTCCGATTGTAAGCATAGTAAAGAAGTTTCCCCTCCGACGTGTGTAAGAATATTCCAAACAAGGACTTAAGTACTATTATGACAGAGAACCTAAAAAAGGAAAAGGCTGTTTTTAGCCTTTTCCCAAGATTATTTTATTAGGAGACTTTATCATATACTTTACTGGCTTCATGCATTTTTTCAACTTTTTCTTCATGACCATCTTCAGCATTAATAAAGATTCGGTACGTATCATTTCCAACCGTACCCATAAACTCATAGCATAAGACATCTTCATATAAATCATTTGTGATAACAGCCAATCTTTTTTCCATGATTTTCACTTTTCCACTAAGTTTCTTCTCAGCTTCTTCTTCTGTTATTGCCGGTTTACTTACTTTTCTTTCTTTGTCTAGATTTTGAAGATAATCTTCAGATCCAAAACCAACGATATCCCCATTATCAAGTGCCACTTTTATACGGATGGATTCCGGATAAATTCTCACTTGATCTTTAAC
>JAZUQD010000003.1:0-3241 GCA_045605505.1 Pradoshia sp. | reverse complement strand
CGAACTTGCTCTTCATCTTTTGGCCACTGTAACCGGCCATTATCGAGTCTCTTATAGAGTAATGCGAAACCATCGCCATCAAAGTATAAACATTTATAGCGGTCCCGTTTCCAACCGGAAAAGAGAAAAACGGCGTCACTATAAGGATCAAGTTTACATGCATCTTGTACAATTGTGGCTAACCCATCGATTCCTTTTCGCATATCAGTTCGGCCACAGATGATATAGATGCTTTTCACTTTCGTAAAATCATGAATCATTCTTCATCAGCTCCTGCATAACGGTTTGGATGACATGATTCTTAATGCCGTGGTAAAAGGAGACTTTGAATTGGTTGGCTTGTATAACGCAGATTGGCTTTAATGGAGCGCGATCCGTAGATGGTTTAACTGGAGTTGGTTCCAGATGAACTGGAACGATTGACACTTTGTTCGCTGGCATAAGAAAACACCTCCCTTGAATTGATACCTTAATAGTACCGGGAAGTGTTGCATGAAAATATGCGTATTTTGAATTCAGGCTTACTGTTGTATCCGTCAACCCCAATTGAACATTTTTTGCTCATTAACGATGAACACTTTTTACTCATTAAAAATCTTTTGCTGATGCTTTAATCGATGACTTTCATTGTTCATATGAATCACTTCTACTCGGTGTAACAGCCGATCTAAAATTGCTGTCATCATCCCTTGATTTCCCACCAGCTCCGTCCATTCTTCTGGACTACGATTTGAAGTTAAAATGAGCGAACTTTGCTCGTATAGCTGATGTACCAGTTGGAAGAATAACATCGCCTCGCGCTCATCTAATGCCATATACATGACATCATCAATAATGATCAGATCAGAAGTCCGTAGACGTTTCAACTGAATTTGCGAACGATGCGTAAATTCCTCTGTCTTTAATAATTGGATGAGCTCACCCATCGTGATGAAATAGACCTGAAAGCCTTTATGAATCGCTTCGATGCCTAAGCCTACGGCTAATAATGTTTTGCCAGCACCAGGTGGTCCTAATAAGATTAAATTGTAGCTTTGCTCTAACCACTGAAACTCTTGTAATTGCTTCATTTGACGCTCTGTAATCGCTGTCTGCTCCTCTAGCTGAAACATCTGCAGCGGTTTATGATAAGGAAAACGTGCCCAGGTTAAGCGTTTCTCTATACTCTTTTCTTCACGTCTTCTTAACTCTAACGTTGTGAGCTCCTCTAAAAATTCTAAATAAGTCCACGATACTTGTTCTGCCTGGCGAAGAAGCTCTGGAAGCCCCTCCGCCGTTTCAACTAATCGTAATTGTTTAAATGCCTGTTGAATATCCAGCACACTTTTACTCATTTTATTTGCCTCCCATACGGTGAATGTATTCCTGTAAGTCCCTTGTTTGCACGGCTATTGTTAAAGCCTGTTTAGGCTCTACTTCAACAGCTGCTTCCATTTCGGATTCTGTTTTCGTTCGCTTGAAATAAGCGACAACGTCACGGAATTCATTGGCACTATACAATTTTTCCTGGATACATTTTTCTACTGCTGCAGAAATCCATTCTGGACTTTCTGTTGCGACTTTTTGAAAAAGTAACAGTTGGTCACGTCGATAACGACCGTATGTATGGCAAACCTCTTGGATATATTGTTCTGCGCCTTCATAAGGGAATAAAATGAGCACATTTCGTTGTAATTGATCAAGCGATGTAGAACGATCACGTCCGTGATTTACATTTTTAATTAGCTTTCCTTTTTCTGAGCTAATGGTATGCTCCGCCAGTATTTCTCCTGTATGCGGCGCTAAAATCTTTAGTATTTGCCCATCGGGCAATAGATTGACTTCTGGATATTTCGTATAGCTACCTAAAGGGACAGAATATCGATTGGAAGCATAACGAACCGTATTGTCCTTGTTCACATTCCTTGTTATAATTTCTGTATGGTTGCTTTCTATAATAGAAAGCGGTGATGAGACTTTTCTTATGTGTTGCTTTTCCAGGAGAAACACTTCGAAAGGTCTCTTTTTTGTCGAGTGATGCACTTTGTAGTTACCTGTCCGTTCAAGCCACTTCAGCGCCTTTTCATTCCAATCCTCCAGCGTTGAATAGACTCGGTTTTTCGCGAAATTGTTTTTCACGTATTTCACGACATTTTCAATTTTCCCTTTGGATTCCGGGTCTGCTTTCCGACAAAGATGCACTTTAAATTTGCGTTCTTTTACATACTGCTGAAACTCCTTCGTTAAAATAAGATCTCCAGCATTTTCACTCACTGCGATTAAATTATCCTGATCATATACAATCTCTTCCGTCATGCCACCATAATACTGAAACGCTTTTTCATGACATAAAATCGTATCTTGTGTAGTAAAAGGTCGATCTTGCCAAACCATATATTTTTGACGGGAATGGGCCAGGACAAAGGCGATAAAATACAATTTCACTTCTTTACCATTCGTCTTCTTTTGAATCGTTTGGCCCCAATCCACCTGCATTTGTTTACCTGGTGGCTGTTCATCAACCGCTTCATACTCCCGTGGTCCATCTATCTTTTCAATTTGATAAAGCTCACGCATTTCATTTACATATCGTCGAACAGTACTTTCTCCCACATTTATCTTCGGGAAGTGCTCTAGCAGCCAATCATAGATTTGTGCACCACTCAAGCTCGGGTATTCACGTAGCCAATTAACAACCCAATCCTGGTAAGGATCCAACTTTTTCTTACGCCCTACATCACTAAACTCATCTACTGCTTCTTCAAATGACATCTCTAAATATTTGTACACGGTATTGCGTGACACCTTAAGGCGTTTCGCGATTTGTGCAATTCGAAATCTACGTTCCCGCAGTTGATGTATTTCAATATACAACACAAGCTTCTCCTCCATTAGTACAGCCTCCTCTAAACTGATATTTCCAGTTTACAGGAAACTATTAATTTGGTGAAAAAGTGTTCAAATGAAATGAGCAAAAACTGTTAATTATATTTTAGCGTTTACAACATCTACTGATTGAATGCGTTTGGCTGGCACTTTCTTTTGTTTCTCTTCCATCTAAATCTCCTCCTTGAAAATAGAAATAGCCCTTCACTCCATTTTGGAATGAAAGGCTATCATTTATAATATTCATTATTGATATACATAGCTGAAGGCTTGTTTGTTTCGGTTTTCAAGAATTTTAAGAAAAGAAAAAGCCTGCCGAAGATTTCTCTCCGACAGCCTTTCTCTTCTCAGCTTTATGAACCAGTATGTCTTATTT
>JAZUQD010000002.1:0-1777 GCA_045605505.1 Pradoshia sp. | reverse complement strand
TACTAATGCATGCAATTCCTTTGTATCAGCCAATAATTGATTCGCGACTTCTTCATAACCCTTAGTTGTGTTTTCAATCCATAATGCATACTCAAGTTTATGGTAGCCAGTCCATTCTTCTTTGCCTTTGCCTTCTTCCTGGATATCAGCCAGTCGGCCATCAATGCGTGGATCTAAGTCACCGAAGCTTTCCGCGATTGGCTCAGAGCGTTCAAAGAACATGCGCGCTTCAGGATATAATGCTTTCGCCGTTTCGATATCTCCATCAAGGAACGTAGTAACAAATTTTTCCGTCTCGACTAGAAAAGAATCCATTTGTTCCAAAGCGAATGTTTTATATGTATCCGTTTCGGTTTTCAAGTCAGCAACAGTTGTTTTAGTCGATGTTGCTTGGTCTGCAGGTGTGGCAGGGGAAGCTGTATCTTTGTCTGCACCGCATCCTGCTAATAATAGGGAAGCTGTTAAAAAGGTTGCCGATATCGTATTAAATTTTACAAACTTGCATTTCATAATTTGAAACCCTCTTCTCATAAATTATTATATAAAGATAATTTAAACAAAATTCCAATTAACTCCCTATCTAGCCTAGTTTAAATTTATGAATAATTGCTATACATATTAGATTGATTAGAATGAGTGATTTATGATGTTTCAAAAATTTAAAAAGGTAGATATATAGGGAAATAAAGAAGATTGTCATTATCTTCTAGCACATAGACTATATGATAATGAGAATCATTATCGTTTGTCAATTCAAAATTAGTAAATAGGACTTTATACATGTATAAAAATATTTCCGATAAATGTCAAAGGAAAAGTATGCGAGAAAAACATTTAAATGAGAACTATTATCATTGACAATGATTCTCAGTATTGCTAATATTTAAAACGCAAATGACTGATAATAGGTTATTTAAGTATTGAGTGATGTACGCGTATTAGGTTGATTAGGGATGTTAGGGAGAAAGTTCAAAGAAGTACAAGAGGGAAGATTACTAGTTTTTAAGAAAATATTTCTGAAAATACTAATAATTTTGTTACTTTTGATCTATTTTACGAAAAGAGGGGTTTAAGGATGGGTAAAAAGCTATTCAAAGGAATAATAGCAACTACAGTGGCGTTTACATTTGCAATGCCAATGGGGACAATTTCGGCTGAAACAGTACAAAAGACCCGAAATGTGGAACCTGCTTCAGATATAGGGAGTAATGGTCAATCTATACAAACAGAGGGAAATATAGCAGCGAATGTATCTGATCGTGGGAAAGCTAGCGAAGAACAAATAATCGTAAAGTATAAAGACGAAAAAAGTACTGCTAAATCCATGGAGAAGGTTGAACAATTGGGTGGAGAAGTGGTCGAGACTACAGATGAAATGGCTCTTTATAAAGTGCCGGAAGAAGAAGTTGAAGCATCGATTAAAGAACTGGAAGAGATGGAAAATGTAGAATTTGTCGAAAAAAACACCACTTATTCAATTGAAGGTTCCGTTAATGATACATACATTGATAGTCAATGGAATTTAGAAACAATCAATGCTCCTAAAGCTTGGGAAGCAGTTGAGAATACAGATAGAGATGACGTAGTAGTGGCTGTTTTGGATACAGGTGTTCAAAGCGCTCATGAAGATTTGGACGGCCGTGTGTCGGAAGAAGCTGCCACCTTCGTTGATGGATACGAAGAAACATTCGCTGGGGATGATAATGGGCATGGAACCTTTGTTTCCGGAATTGTTGCAGCAAAGGCCAATAATGAGAAGGGGATTGCTGGGGCAGCA
>JAZUQD010000001.1:0-6445 GCA_045605505.1 Pradoshia sp. | reverse complement strand
TTTTGGAAGTTCTGAGTTGAAATTCATGGCAATCTTTAAGGAGTTAACCATTTTATTTTTAGCAGATCCTGGGTGTACGTTGGTACCTTTGAATGTTACTTTCGCCCCAGCCGCATTAAAGCTCTCAAATTCAAGTTCACCAAGGGGACCGCCATCCAGTGTATAAGCGAAATCAGCATTGAAACGCTCTACATCAAATTTATGAGGACCTCTGCCAATCTCTTCATCTGGAGTAAAGGCAACGCGGATTTTGCCGTGTTTAATTTCCGGATGTTTAATTAAGTAATCCATCGCGGTTACGATTTCCGCAACACCTGCTTTGTCATCAGCACCAAGAAGCGTAGTTCCATCCGTAGTGATCAGCGTTTTACCTATATATCCTTTAAGCTCAGGGAAATCTTTCGGTGATAGAACAATATTTTGATTTTTATTAAGCGTAATCTCATCGCCGTTATAATTCTCGACGATTTGAGGATTTACATTCTTCCCGGTAAAATCAGTAGCTGTATCCACATGAGCAAGGAAACCGATCGTTGGTACGTCTTTATCTGTATTGGCCGGAAGCGTGGCGAATAAATAGCCATTTTCATCAAGTGTTACTTCTGCCATCCCGATTTTCTGCAATTCATCTTTTAAAAGATTTAAGAGGTCAAACTGCTTTTCGGTAGAGGGGCAGGTTGGACTGTTCTCATCGGATTGGGTATCAATTTTTACATATGTAAGAAATCGTTCAACTAATTCTTTATTCATCAATTTCATCTCCTTCTGTATCCTTATTATAGCGAAAGTTTAATTAATCAACAAAAAGTTGTTCAAAATTTCTCTCGATTTATTTTCCATCTTGGAGTGGATTTATTTATTTTGCGCATTCTTATATAATGGGGTGGAAGGAAAGAAAGGACGAAATCAACTATGTTTACGATTGGAAGTCGCACAGTTAAGACGGCTATAGGTGCTATGATTGCCTTGGTGATTGCTCAAGTTTTATCTTTGGAAAATACGGCAACCGCCGCAGTTATCACCTTATTAAGCGTTCAAAGTACAAAACGCAGAAGCATACAAATTGCCTGGCAGAGATTTGCTGCGTGTATCCTAGGAATATTATTAGCCGTCCTGATATTTGAAGGGTGTGCTTATACAGCTGTCGGGGTAGGGGTATTGTTGTTTATTTACATACCAGTCATGGCTAAGCTAGGTCTACAGGATGGTATTGTTCCTGGGTTTGTCATCGTTATGCAATTATACATATCACAGAATATTACGTTAGAGCTAATCTTAAACCAAATTTGTATCGTTTCGATTGGGATTCTGGTAGCCCTTTTGTTCAATTTATATATGCCTAGTGTGGAAGGTGAAATCAAGAGAATTTTAAAGGAGCTAGAAGGGAATTTTAAAGTGATTTTCCTGCAGCTAGGAAGGTTTATTCGAAAAACAGAACGTGTATGGAATGATGAGTATATCATTAAAACAAAGAAATTAATCGAAGAAGGTATGAGTTTAGCCAAAAGAAGTGAAGAAAATTCCTTTTTTAAAAGAGACTCCTATTATTTGCACTATTTCACAAAAGCTCATCAACAATTCCAAATCGTTGAGCGAATGGTCCCCTTAATCATTCAATTGCCGACAACCTTTGAACAAAATGAAATGGTTGCTGAATTTGTAGATGATATAGGGACAAATATGGAAGATCGTGATCGTTTGTTAGTAAAATTACAGGAACTAAGAGATAAGTTCGAACAAATGGATTTACCGAAAACAAGGGAAGAATTTGAAACACGTGCTGCTTTATTAATTTTAATGAATAAAATCGAGCAATTTATCGAAATCGAGTCATAATGAAGAGAACGAGCTGTTTATACGTAAACAGTTCGTTTTTGTTGAATTTTACAAAATGGCCGCCTCTGGTTGTAAACTTTCGCAGTACTCATGCAGCAATTTCCATCCATCCTCATATTTTTTAAAGCGTTGCACAAATAGCTTAACAACATCTTGCTTTTCTCCATCCATTTCAAATGTAACCCAAAACATAATAATAACTTCATCTTTGGAAGCGGGTGTGATATGCATGGTTGTGAAATTCCATTTTGGATTATGTCCGCAATAGTGATCGAAAGCTTCCGCCCATCCCAAGCAAGCTTCTTTATATCCCCAATCCGATACGATACCTTCAGTATTTGACCATCGAACAGCGAGATCAGGTGATAACTTAGATATCATCAATTCAGTGTTACAGCTATTCCAAATGGATTGAAATTCACGAAAAAATAAGTTGAAATCCTCCATTAATGACTGATTCAATTTGGTTCCTCCTTGATTCAAGTATGTATGCAACCCTGATAAAGTTATTCTACACATTGGATATATTTCCCTTTTTATTGATAAAAGAAACTATTACCCTAATAAGTTGTTTATAGAACAAAAGGAACTATTCTTACTAGTAAATAGCCCTCAAACTTTAGACAATCTCCTTATTTTAGGGGGACTCTGCCGTATCTTTGTTTCGCTGTCTCTCTTATTTGGTTTAAAAAAGCTATTTTCTGCAGAATAGGCTCGTTTTCCGCGGGCAAGTATCAAGCCTCCTCGCGCTCTGCGCTGTGGGATCTAGGGTACCTTGTTCTTCCCTCAGGATTCTTTCCCATTCTACAGAAAATAGGATACTGTGTTATATGGAGTTTCTTGTTATAAGATATAAATTTCTGTAGTTTTTGTATAATACGTAGTTATTATTTACTAAGGTGATAATTAGGATGTTAACCCAACATTTACAAAAGAATCGAGAACAGATAGAAATGATTACCTTAGAACAACTAGTACCGAAAACCACTTGGTTCGTAAAGTGGAAGCATAAATTTGAAGAAGATGGTCATTTGGACTTGGGAAAGGCCAAACATGATTTTAAATAATAGAGGATAATCGGTCAATTCTCCATGAAAAATACAAAAGGAATTCAGATGATGACTTGTATAAAGCCAATCTGAATTCCTTTTGTATACAATGTACTAACTATTCTTTATATTGCTTTTTAATCAGCTTAAAAAATCTACCGCTATTTGATTGAATTTTGCATATTGATCCACATTACAAACGTGGCCGCTGCTCTCAATTATCTTTAAATCGGAAAAATGTTCATTTTTAATGTCGTTTTTAACGGTGTCTAGAAACATATAATCTTCTTTACCCATTACATATAGTGTTGGAATATCGACAGGCTCTTTTATTAACTCACCATGTATTTCTTCTATTTGATCCACTAAATCAAACCATCTGAGAAATTCCTTTTGATTCATTTTTTTAGCTTCTCGGATAAACATAATCCTGGAGAATTTGTGATTTTTATTTGGCATGAGCACCCATGCGAAAAAAGAATATAACCACATATATGGAACAAAATTTTTAATGAGCAGGCCAATTCTTAACCAGAACTTTATTCGTTTATTGTATGTTGTTATAGCTCCAGCTAAAATGGATTTCTCTATTCTTTCCGGTGCTATTTTATACATTTTCTTAATTAATAAGGTTCCCATTGATACGCCTATAAACTTTGCTTTTTTTATATTTTTATAGTCAAGAACCTTGATAATATCATTGCAAAGTAATTCAAAGTTATATTTCTCTTCTGTTTGCTCTATTCTTGTTTTTCCATGTCCTCTTAAGTCAATTAACAGCAAATTAAAGTGTTTTTTTAATACCTTAATCTGATTCGCAAATATAGTAGAACTTCCACCTATGCCATGAATACAGACGACCCATTTATTGGAGGATTCATTTTTATACTCTCTATAGAATAACATCGCCACACTCCCCATTCCTTTAAAGCGTATCCCCTCCGAAAGGAATAAACTTATCAAAAAATATACGAGTATATGAATGATTGAAGGAAAATTAATTGCTACTAACGACTACCTGCATTTATGGACCAGTGCATTTCTTTGTCCATACAAATAGTAACTAATATCCAAATAAAAGGAAACTGGGAATCGATGGGATGGAATCCTTCATATAGCAAGCGGTAAGAAATACAGCTTACTAAAGAAAAAGGGAGAGGAACGGTAAAAATAGACGATAGTAAAATAATATTTAAACAATAATAAAATTTTAATTAACTAAGGCTTTTCTTTTAATAGAACAATCCTGAATAAACTACTACCTTTAATAGTCTTCAACATTCTCTTGTCTATTCTGGGTAAATTTATTAACTCTTACAGTAATGTGGCTGTAATTAGATTAAAAATGTTTATCACTTATAGACAAAGAATTAGAAGGAACAGCATTTTGGGACAAGCTTTGCTTTTATTCAACAAATAGTTGGTTTGTAAATTAAAATCATGTCAAAAAGGAACGAACGATTCATACGATTTTTAGCTGGTAATAATTTGAAAACAAGAAATAGATGGAATATACTGAAATCGTTCACACGATAAAATAGATGGAGGGAATTAAATGACCACTACCTTAAGTCCCAATGTTAGTCCGAAATTAGCAGAGTTTCTAAAAGGCACAAAACAGTTATATGTAAATGGTCGTTTCGTAGACTCAGTTTCAGGTAAAACGTTTGAAACAATGAATCCAGCTACAGATGAAGTTTTGGCTGTGATTTCAGAAGCTCAATCTGAAGATATCGATTTAGCTGTTAAAGCGGCGCGTAATGCATTTGATCAAGGTCCTTGGAGAACGATGAATGCTGCAGAGCGCAGTCGTTTAATATACAAGTTGGCAGATTTAATGGAAGAGAACAAGCTGGAATTGGCTCAGTTGGAAACATTGGATAACGGGAAGCCATTCCGTGAGACATCCAATGCTGATATTCCGTTAGCTATTGAACATTTTCGCTACTTTGCGGGCTGGTCAACCAAAATTATGGGACAAACCATCCCAGTAGCGGGTAACTTCTTCAACTATACAAGGCATGAACCGGTAGGAGTGGTAGGCCAGATTATCCCTTGGAATTTCCCATTATTAATGGCTGCCTGGAAACTAGGTGCAGCGCTTGCAACCGGGTGTACGATTGTATTAAAACCGGCAGAAAACACACCGCTTTCTGTCTTATATTTGGCAGAACTCATTAATGAAGCGGGCTTCCCAGATGGAGTGGTCAATATTGTGCCTGGGTTTGGTCAAACTGCTGGCCAACCATTAGTTGATCACCCACTGGTCGATAAAATTGCTTTTACTGGATCCACCAAAGTGGGTAAACAGATCATGAAATCAGCTGCTGACACTCTGAAGCGCGTGACATTGGAACTTGGAGGAAAATCACCAAATATCATTCTTCCAGATGCGGACTTAGAAAAAGCGGTTCCGGGCGCACTGATGGGAATTATGTTCAATCAGGGACAGGTTTGCTGTGCAGGAAGCCGTTTATATGTTCAGAAGAAAATGTATGATAATGTAGTAGCTGATTTGATATCCTGTGCTAAGGATATTAAACAGGGAAATGGTCTAGAAGAAGATACAACGATGGGACCGCTGATTTCCTCCCAGCAGCAATCCCGAGTTAAAGGATATATTGACAAAGGTGTTGAAGAGGGAGCAGAAGTCTTACTTGGAGGGGATCTTCCATTTGATAAAGGATATTTTGTATCTCCGACTATATTTGCAGATGTGAATCATAGTATGACGATCGCGAAAGAAGAAATATTTGGGCCTGTTGTTGCGGCCATGCCATTCGATGATATCGATGATCTCGTCCAAAAAGCAAATGACAGCCACTATGGATTGGCAGCCGGAGTTTGGACGCAGGATTTGAAAAAAGCCCACCAAATTGCTCATAAATTACAAGCAGGAACCGTATGGGTGAATACGTATAATACATTTGATGCGGCTTCTCCATTTGGAGGATATAAACAATCAGGTATCGGTCGCGAAATGGGCAGCTATGCTTTAGAAAACTACACAGAAGTGAAGAGTGTTTGGATTAATATGGACTAAGAATGATAGGGAGTAAATAAGGAGGTTAACAGTGTGATTAGGACGGCAATCACACTGTTTTTTTGTGTTTATACAACAATCAAAAAGCCCCATAAAAGTCAGAGTGGTATCTGATTTTTATGGGGTGAGTTTTAAGTAGTAACTAGCTTTTCTTCAGAGAATGTTCAGTTTGAATGGGCGAAAGTTCTTTTGCGTCATCCTTTGTATACATTCTCTGTAAGATGATTGTCTGAATGATGAGGAAGATTCCGCTTGTTGACCAGTAGAGCGGAAGAGCAGCCGGCGCTGAAAAAGAGATAAACAGGATCATCATCGGAGAGAGTAACCCCATAAGTTTCATCTGTTTTTGCTGTTCAGGCTGCATTTGCTTTAAGCTTACTCTAAATTGGAGATAGGAAATCAATCCTGCAATTAGCGCCATGATTAGGTTAGCCTCGCCTAGACTAAACCAAAGAAAATTATGGCTTTCGATCACATCTGAATCTTTAATGGCATAATAGAATCCCATTAAAATCGG